>NZ_JBEOZU010000014.1:0-18347 GCF_040298185.1 Streptomyces sp. NPDC001634
TGACGGCGATTCGCCTTCCCCTGCCCCGCTACGCGGGAGCGGGCATTCACCCCGGCCCTGAAGGACCGGGCACCCTGCCCGAAAGCAAGGTGGACCCCGGCAGAACGGACGGTACGGCAGCTGACCGTGCCGGACCGGTGCCCGTGACGCCCTGGGCCATCAATACACTGTACAGCTGGGCCAGTTCGGGACTGCAGTATGCCCTGCCGGGTCAGGCCCGCCCGCTCGGCGACCGCGTCGAGCGAGGCCCCCGGCGCTCTCAGCTGGACTCCCGGACCACCAGCCGGCACGCCACGCTGTGCACGCCCGGTGCCGGTTCGGCGTCGATCGCCTCCAGCAGCCGCAGGGCGGCGATCCTGCCGATCTCGGCCAGGTTCATGTCGATGGTGGTGAGCGGCGGCCGGGAGGCCAGCGCCATGGTGTCCCAGTTGTCGTAGCCGACGACGGCGACGTCGACGGGGACGTTCACGCCGCGTTCGCGCAGCGCGTCCGTGACGCCCCGGGCGATCTGGTCGTTTCCGCAGAAGAACGCGTCCGTGTCCGGCGCCATGCGCAGCACCGCGTCGGCGGCGCGGCGGCCCCAGGCCTCGCTCCATTCGCCGAAGTGGACCAGGCCGGTCGCGAGGCCCAGTGAGGCACGCTCCAGGTGCTCGACCGCGTGACGGGCGCGGTCGCGGGCGGCCGCATGGTGTTCCGGCCCGGTGACGTGTGCGATCCGGGTGCGGCCTGTGGTCAGCAGATGGTCGACGGCGAGTTGCGCCCCGCCCCGGTCGTCGGTGACCACCGAGGTGTCGGCGGGATCAGTCGACGGTGACAGCGCGTAGACGGTGGGGATCGACTCGACGCCGGTCAGCGGAGGGCGCGGGTCGGTCCGGCGGCCGGTGACGATGATGCCGTCCACCCTGCGGTCCATCAGCGTACGCAGATGGTGCTGCTCCCGGATGGCGTCGCCCCGGGTGTCGCAGAGCAGCACGGAGATCTTCCCGGTGCCCAGCGCGTCCTCCACGCCGAGCAGGACCGGGGTACTGAACCGGCCGATGCCGTCCGTCGTCATGAGCCCGACCGTCCAGCTGCGCCCGCTGTGCAGGCTCTGGGCATGCTGGTTGGGCCGGAACCCGAGCGCCTCCACGGCATCCAGCACCCGCTGCCGGGTCTCGGGGCGCATCCGGCCACTGCCGTTGAGCGCCTTCGAGGCCGTGCCCACGCTGACGCCCGCCAGGGCGGCAACGTCCGCGAGCTTGGCCCGGCCTGCGGAGGGAGAACCTGGAGCAACGGTCACGAGCAATCCTTTTCCTCGACATTGTCCTCGCCGACGGCGGCAACTTCATCGTGGCAGCCACCGTAGTTCACTTCCAGCCCTTGAGCACACGGAAAATGTGGCGTCACACCCCTTGACCTCACTCCGCCGTTCCCCTCTACTTTCGGGGCAGGAAAACGGTTGCTCAAACGAACTCCGGACCGCCGTGTCGCCTGAACGGCACGAGCGACCGCCACGACCGGGTCGTCCGTGCCGCCACCCACTGCCCGGGTACCGCTCCACCGCTTCGTACCGCAGTCACCACGTCGTACCGCAGTCACCGCTCGGTTCCGCCCACCCCACCTCCCGGAGAGCCATGCCCCGCACACGCTCAGCCCTGCCCTCCCCCCAGTTCGCGGCTTCGGTCGATCAGGGAGGCACCCCCATCGGTCCGGTCCGCCTCGGCCCGGGCGCCCGCACCGCACTGCGACCCGGTGTCGCCGCCCTTCACCCGGGCTTCTGGCACACCCGCCGCGAGGTCAACGCGCTCGTCTCCCTGCCGCAGGGCCCGGGTCTGCTGGAGTCGGCGGGAAACCTGCACAACCTGCGGCTGGCCGCGGGTACCGCCGAGGGCGAGTACCAGGGCTCGTACCCGTTCGTGGACACGGACGTCTTCAAGTGGCTGGAGGCCGCCTCCTGGCAGATCGCGCAGCACTCGGACGGCGACGAAGGGCTCGAGGCCGAGGCGGACCGCATCATCGCGCTGGTCGCCGCCGCCCAGCAGCCCGACGGCTACCTCAACACCTGGTTCCAGATCCGCAAGGGGGGCGAGCGCTACCAGGACCTGCGCTGGGGCCACGAGTTGTACTGCGCGGGGCATCTGATCCAGGCGGGGGTCGCCCACCACCGGGCCACCGGCCGCACCGAACTGCTCGATGTCGCATGTCGTTTCGCGGACCACATCGACTCCGTCTTCGGCCCGCCCGGAAGCGGAAAGCCCATCGACGGCATCGACGGCCATCCCGAGGTCGAGACGGCGCTGGTCGAGCTGTACCGGGAGACGGGCGAGCACCGCTACCTGGATCTGGCCGGCTACTTCGTCGACCGGCACGGCCACGGCCTGCTCGGCGGCGAGGCGTACTGCCAGGACCGGGTGCCGCTGCGCGAGGCGACCAATGTCGAGGGGCACGCGGTACGGCAGCTCTACCTGCTGGCCGCCGCGGCCGATCTGGCGACCGAGACAGGGGAGGCCGAACTGCGCGCCGCCGGCGAGCGGTTGTGGGGGGCGATGACCGCCACCAAGACCCATGTGACCGGCGGGCTCGGCGCCCACCACGACGAGGAGGACTTCGGCGACCCGTACGAGCTGCCCAACGAGCGCGCCTACTGCGAGACCTGCGCCGCCATCGCCTCGATCCAGTGGAGCTGGCGCATGGCCCTGCTCACCGGCGAGGCCCGCTATGCCGATCTGATCGAGCGCACCCTGTACAACGGCTTCCTCGCGGGCGTCTCCCTGGACGGCGAGCGCTGGCTGTACGTCAACCCGCTCCAGGTACGCGACGGGCACACCGACCTCGGCGGCGACCAGTCGGCCCGCCGCACCCGCTGGTTCCGCTGCGCCTGCTGCCCGCCCAATGTGATGCGGCTGCTGGCATCGCTGGAGCACTACCTCGCCTCGACCGACGACGGCGGCCTGCAGATCCACCAGTACGTCGACGGGCACTACTCGGGCGACGTCGACGGGGCCCCGGTCTCCGTGAGCGCCGAGACCGACTACCCCTGGCACGGCACGATCGGCCTGACCGTCGAGGAGACCCCCACCGAGTGGCCCTGGACGCTGTCCCTGCGCATCCCGCAGTGGTGCCGCGAGTTCCGGGTCCGGTGCGGGGACACGTCGTACGACCAGACCGACGCGCCCCTCAGCGACGGCTGGCTGCGACTGGAGCGCGCCTGGGCACCCGGCGACCAGGTCGTCCTCGAACTCGTCCTCGACCCCCGCCTCACCTCGGCCGACCCGCGCGTCGACGCCGTACGCGGCTGTGTGGCGATCGAACGCGGACCGCTCGTGTACTGCCTGGAGCAGGTCGACCACCCGGGCGGCGGTCTGGACGACATCGTCATCGACACCACCCGCCCGCTCGCCGTGAAGCACCGCCCGGACCTGCTCGGCGGCGTCACCACCGTCGTGGCCGCCGGAAACCGGCGCCACATCCCCGACGCCGGCTGGTGGCCGTACCGGACCGCGGAGTCCACCGACGCGCCCGCGGCCGACGAATCCCTCGAACTCACCGCGATCCCCTACTACGCGTGGGCCAACCGCCAGGACGGCAGCATGCGCGTCTGGCTGCCCACCTCCTGATTCCCCCCTCGTTCACCTCCCTCACCTGCCTCCCCCCGCTCACTCCTCCGCCCAGCCCAAAGACAACGAGGTCACCCGTGAGACACACCCGCCGTACCCTGGTCGCCGCCCTCGCCGTCATCGGCACCCTGGCCTCCGCCACCGCCTGCGGCGGCGGTTCCGGCTCCTCTTCCTCCTCGTCCGGCAAGTCCGGGGCGACGTACACCTTCTGGGACCCGTACCCGCAGTTCGACGCCTCCTCGGCGTGGGGCAAGCTCGTCACCAAGTGCGGCACCGACGCCGGCGTCAAGGTCAAGCGCACCGGGTACGACACCACGGACCTGGGCAACAAGGCCCTGCTGGCCGCCCAGCAGGGCAATGCCCCCGATGTGATGCTCGTGGACAACCCGGTCGTCTCCACCCTGGTGGAGGCGGGGATCCTCAACAAGACCAGCGACCTCGGTCTGGACACGTCGTCGATCCAGAAGAACATCATCGGCGCGGGCACCCTCGACGGCGCCTCCTACGGTGTGCCGATCGGCGCCAACACGCTTGCGCTCTACTACAACAAGAAGGTCCTGTCCGCAGCCCACGTCGACCCTTCCTCCATCAAGGACTGGGCCTCCCTGACCGAGGCTCTCAAGAAGGTCAAGGCAGCGGGCAAGAAGGGCATCACGTTCTCCGCGATCAACACGGAGGAGGGCAGCTTCCAGTTCCTGCCGTGGTTCTGGGGCGCCGGCGCGGACCTCACCAAGCTCAACTCGACGAAGGGCGTGGCCGCCCTGTCCCTGTGGAAGCAGTGGGTCGACGAGGGCTACGCGCCCAAGGACGTCCTGCAGAACACCCAGACCACCAGCTGGCAGGAGTTCGCCACCGGTGACTACGCGTTCAGCGAGAACGGCACCTGGCAGCTCGGCAACGCGGACAAGGCCGGGTTCGGGTACGGCATCATCAACATCCCCGGGCAGAGCGGCGGTTCGGCACCGGTCCCGACGGGCGGCGAGTTCGTCACCGTTCCTGTGCAGAAGGACTCCTCCCGCTACGACGTCAGCAAGAAGATCGTCACCTGTCTGACCAGCTCCGCGAACCTGTTGTCCACGGACAACACCCTGATGTACGTGGCGCCCACCGCTGAAGTGCAGGCCCAGCAGGTGAAGGACAACCCCAAGCTGGAGCCGTGGGTCGGCGCGGTGGCCGCTGCGCGTGGCCGTACCAGCGGCGGTCTGGGCACCAAGTACCCGACCATCTCCCAGCCGTTGTGGACCGCCGTGCAGGGCGCCCTGTCGGGCGGCAAGAGCCCGCAGGCAGCCCTCGACGCCGCTCAGACGGCCGCGGGCAAGGACAAGAGCTGACACTCGGTCCCTGCCCCTTCTCCGAAAACGCACCGCATCCGCGCCCGCCCGGACACCGCCACCGCCCCGGACACGCCACCCGCATCCAGGAGTACGCATGACCATCGCCCGCGTCGACCGCCGCTCCCAGCGGTCCCCGGCCAGGTCCGGGGCGACCGGCACCGGACAACGGACGGACGCTTCGGCACTGCGGCGCCGTCAGCGCCGCAGGAGCCGCCTGACCGCGCTGGCCTTCCTCGCTCCGCTGGTCGTCTACCTCGCCGCCTTCTACGTCTATCCCCTCTACCGCAACCTCGACCTGAGCCTGCGCAACTACACCGTCCGGTCGTTCGTGGCGGGCGACGCGCCGTTCTCCGGCCTCGACAACTTCAAAACCGTCCTCGACGATCCCACGTTCGGCCCGGCGATGCGCCACACCATGATCTTCACCTTTGTGTCGATCGTGTTCCAGTACGTGGCCGGGCTCGCCCTCGCGGTCTTCTTCAACCGGCACTTCCGGCTGGCCGGGACCCTCAGGGCGCTGTTCCTGATCCCGTGGCTGCTTCCGCTCATCGTGTCGGCGTCGACCTGGTCGTGGATGTTCAACAGCGAGTCCGGCGTCATCAACTACGCCCTGCACCTGGCGGGCGTGGCCCCGGTGGACTGGCTCAATTCACCTGACTGGGCGCTGACTTCGGTCATCATCGCCAACATCTGGATCGGTATCCCGTTCAACCTGGTCATTCTCTACAGCGGTCTGCAGAACATCCCGACGGAGCTGTACGAGGCGGCGTCCCTGGACGGGGCGGGGACCTGGCAGCAGTTCCGGCGCATCACCTTCCCGCTGCTGCGCCCGGTCTCGGCGATCACCCTGCTGCTCGGTCTGGTCTACACACTGAAGGTGTTCGACCTGATCTGGATCATGACCAAGGGCGGTCCCGGCGACGCCTCGTCGACGCTGGCGACCTGGTCCTACCAGCTCGGGTTCGGCACGCTGCTGCCGAAGTTCGGCCCCGGGGCCGCGGTCGGCAACATCCTCATCCTCATCGCCCTCGTCTTCGGGCTGCTGTACATCCGCGTCCAGAGGAGGCAGGAAGCATGACCCCCATCCGCAGCTCCGCCCGGCGCTCGCGCGTCCACACCGTCATCGGGGTCCTGCTCACCGCCCTCATGCTGTTCCCGGTGTACTGGATGCTCAACGTGTCCCTCACCCCGCAGCAGGACATGCGCAAGAGCCCGCCCGACCTGTTTCCGCTGCACCCCACCTTCGAGGGCTACCGTGCCGTTCTGAACGACCAGATGCCGTACCTGGGCACCAGCCTGCTCATCGGTCTGGGCACGGTCGTGCTCACCCTCGTCCTCGCCGCCCCGGCCGGCTTCGCGCTGGCCAGGCTGCGGCCCCGCGGCGGCGGGTTCCTCGGCCTCGCCCTGCTGGTCGCCCAGATGATCCCCGGCATCGTCATGGCGATGGGCTTCTACGGGATCTTCCTCGACCTGGGTCTGCTCAACTCCTGGTGGGGGCTGATCATCGCCGACTCCACCATCGCCGTGCCCTTCGGCGTCATGATCTTCACGGCGTTCATGTCGGGCATCCCCGGTGAGCTCATCGCCGCGGCCCGCATCGACGGCGCCGGCACCTGGCGCACCTTCCGGTCCGTCGTACTGCCGGTGAGCCGCAACGCCGTGGTCACCGTCTCGCTCTTCAGCTTCCTGTGGGCCTGGTCCGACTTCGTCTTCGCCAACACCCTCGACGGCGGCGGCGATCTACGCCCGATCACCCTCGGCATCTACCACTACATCGGCAACAACAACCAGGAATGGAACGCGATCATGGCCACCGCCGTCGTCGCGTCCGTGCCCGCGGCAGTACTGCTCGTCCTCGCACAGCGCTATGTGGCCGCGGGTGTCACCGCGGGCGCCGTCAAGGACTGACCGTCCGGACGGCAAGCGGCACCGACAGCTGCCTGCGCGATCCCCCCATCCCTTTCAGTCAGGAGACCCTCTCCTATGAGCCGCCTGATCAACCCTGCCCAAAGACGCCCACGTCCAGGGGCGTTCGGCCGTCACACCGCCCTTGCCGGGACGGCGGCCCTCGCCGTCGCCGCCGCTCTCTGCACCGCGGCCCCCGCGCACGCCTCCCCGACCTCGGCCACGACCCTGGTCGTCAACGCCGCCCAGACCCTGCGACCGGTCACTCACGTCGCGACGGGCAGCCTCTACGGCCTCGCCGACGCGAGCACTCCCGCCGACAGCCTGGTCACCCCGCTGAAGCCGAACACCTTCGTGCAGATGGCGCCGGGCGGGTCCCAGTTGCCCAACGGGGAGCTCAAGCCCGCCGGCGACGCTCTGGTCGTGGCGTCCAAGGCCGCCAGGGCCGGTTCCAAGGTCGTCGTACGCATGCCGGACTGGTACCCGGACTTCCCCTACAAGTGGGTGAGCTGGAGCGACTGGCTGTCCGCCGTCGACAAGCAGGTCGCCTCCGTGAAGTCCTCCGGCGCCACCAACATCGCCGCCTACGAGTTGTGGAACGAGCCGGACTGGACCTGGGACACCACCAACGCCGGCGCCTTCGACGGCGGCTGGGCAAGGACGTACAAGGAGGTCCGTGGCAAGGACACCGGCACGCCCATCCAGGGCCCGAGCTACTCGGTGTGGAACCAGAGCTGGATGAGCCAGTTCCTCACCGACGCCAAGGCCAGTGGCACCGTCCCCGACATCATCGCCTGGCACGAACTGCAGGGCTCCCAGGACATCGCAGCGCACGTCGCCGCCTACCGCTCCCTGGAATCGAGTCTCGGCATCAGCCCGCGCCCGATCGCCATCGAGGAGTACGCCAAGCCCAGCGAGATGGGCATCCCGGGCGCCCTCATCGGTTACGTGGCCAAGTTCGAGCGGGCCGGTGTGCACGACGCCGAACTCGCCTTCTGGAACCACTACGGCACCCTCGGGGACACCCTGACCGACACCGGCGGATCGCCCAACGGCTCGTACTGGATGTACAAGTGGTACGGCGACATGTCCGGGAACATGCTCACCACCACTCCCCCTGCCCAGACCGGCATCGACGGCATTGCCTCCCTCAACGGCTCGGGCAACCAGATCAGCGTCATCGCGGGCGGCTGCGCCGGCTCCTGCGCGGTGACCGTCAACGGGCTGTCCTCCCTGTCGGCGTTCGGCGGCACCGTGCACGTCAAGTTGGAGTACACCCCCAACACGGGCCGCACCACCGCCTCCTCCGGGCCGATCACCATCTCCGACGCGGACTGCACGGTGACGAACGGCTCGATCACCGTGCCCGTGACGATGAACGCCTCCGACGGCTACCACCTGGTCATCACCCCGAGCGGCACGTCCACGTCGCTGGCCGGGCGCTACCAGATCACCAACAAGAACAGCGGTCTCGCCCTGGACACCCAGAACGCGGGCACCGCGCAGGGCACCGCCGTCGTCCAGGCCACCTCCACCACCGGCACCGACCAGAACTGGACCCTGGTGGCGGCGGGCTCGGGCCTGTACAAGATCGTCAATCAGAAGAGCGGGCTGCTGCTCGGCATCAACAACATGAGCACCTCCGACGGCGGCACCGCCCTGATCTGGGGTGACAACGGCACCGCCGACCACCTCTGGCAGCTGATCCCGGCCGCCGGCGGCTACTACAAGATCGCCAACTACAACAGCGGGCTCCTGCTCGGAGTGACGAACATGAGCACGTCCTCCGGTGCACAGGTCCTCCAGTGGGACGACAACGGCACCGCCGACCACCTGTGGAAGCTGACCTCCCGCTGAGGCCGCACCACGTCGAACGCTCCCGCACGGGCCTCTCCCAGCCCGTGCGGGAGCCAGTTCTGCCTCGGGTCTGTCTGGGACGTCCTGACCGAAGGATCAACTCCCCTTGGGCTCCTGGCGGTTCGGCCGCCGGTGCAGCGGCTGGTCCGGCGCCGAGCCGGGCCTGAGGCGCGGGACGTCACGGGTGTGGGGCTTGTCCGCGTCGAGCACCACCGGTTCCCCGTGGTGATGGATCGTGAACGGCTCCCCGGTCAGCAGCGTGTACGTCGCCGTCGTACGGCCGATCTCCACCCTCAGTCGGCGTCCCAGCAGTTCCAGGGTGAAGGCGATGCGGCCGAGTTGCTCCGGCAGACGCGGCGCGAACTCGATCCGGGCGCCATGGTGGCGCATACCTCCGAAGCCCGCGACGAGCGCCATCCACGTTCCGGCGAGGGAAGCGATGTGCAAGCCGTCCCGGGCGTTGTGCTCCAGGTCCTCCAGATCCATCAGCGCGGCCTCGTGCAGATAGTCGTAGGCGAGCCGGAGATGGCCCGTCTCGGCCGCGATGACTGCCTGGCAGCAGGCCGACAAGGACGAGTCGCGTACGGTGAGGGGTTCGTAGTAGGCGAAGTTGCGCGCCTTGTGCTCCGCGTCGAAGAACGGGCTGCACGTGTACATCGCCAGCACCAGGTCAGCCTGCTTGATCACCTGCTTGCGGTACAGGTCGAAGTAGGGGAAGTGCAGCAGGAGCGGGTACTGGTCGGGGCGGGTCGCGGCGAAGTCCCAGCGCTGGTAGCGGGTGAATCCGGCGTGCTGTTCGTGCACGGCGAGATCGCGGTTGTACGGGACGTGCATCGCCTCGGCGGCATCCCGCCAGGCCGCGCTCTCCTCGTCGTCGACGTCCAGTTCCGCGGCCCGGCGCGGATGGCGTTCGACGACGTCCGCGGCCGCGAGCAGGTTCGCCCGGGCCATCAGGTTGGTGTACGTGTTGTCGTCGGCGACCGCGCTGTACTCGTCCGGGCCCGTCACCCCGTCGATGTGGAACGTCCCGTGGTGGTCGTGGTGGCCGAGCGACCGCCACAAACGGGCCGTCTCCACCAGCAGTTCGACCCCGGTGTCGCGTTCGAAGCGCTCGTCACCGGTGGCGGCCGTGTAGCGGACGACGGCGTCGGCGATGTCGGCGTTCACATGGAACGCGGCGGTGCCGGCCGGCCAGTACGCCGAGCCCTCGGAGCCCTCGATGGTCCGCCAAGGGAACGCCGCGCCGCACAGCCCGAGTTGGACGGCGCGCTCGCGGGCCGCGGGCAGTGTGTTCTGTCGCCACCGCAGCGCCTCGGCGACCGCGCCGGGCGAGGTGTAGGTGAGCAGGGGCAGCACGAATGTCTCGGTGTCCCAGAAGGCGTGGCCGTCGTAGCCTGAGCCGGTCAGCCCCTTGGCGGGGATCGCCCGTTGTTCGGCGCGCGCCCCGGCCTGCAGTACGTGGAAGAGCGCGAAACGGACGGCCTGCTGGATCTGCTCGTCGCCGTCCACCTCGACGTCCGCACGCGCCCAGAACTCGTCCAGATAGGCCCGCTGTTCGGCGACCAGCCCCGGCCAGCCGACGCTTGTCGCGGCGGCCAGAGCGGCGTCCACCTGATCGCTGATCGCGGGCAGCGAGCGGGTGCCGGACCAGCCGTAGGAGACGAACTTCTCCACCCGCAGCCGCTCGCCCGCACGCAACGCGGAGGCGACGGTGAGGCGGGCGAGGTCGTCGGTCGCCTCGCTCTCGGTCGTGGTCGGCTCGGGGCCGCCGACGACGTGGTCGGCGGCGGCACCGACCCTGAGGCCGCTCCTGCGGGTGCGGTGCACCAGCCGCAGCCGGTTGCCCTTCGCGAAGTGCTCCTCCGCCTCCAGCGGCGACTGAAGGACGACTGCGGCACGCGGATCGCCGTCGCGGTCGGGGAGTTGCTCACCCGCGACCAGCTCCGACTGGACGACCACCCGGGCGGGTCCGTCGACGGCCTCGACCTCGTAGGCGACGGCGGCGATCGCGCGCTGAGTGAAGGAGACCAGCCGGGTGGAGCGCACGCGGACCGTCGTACCGGCCGGTGAGGTCCACTCGCAGGTCCGGGTGAGCAGTCCGGTGCGCAGGTCGAGGACGCGCTCGTGGAAGCGCAGCCGTCCATAGCGCAGGTCGAAGGGTTCGTCGTCCACGAGCAGTCGGATGATCTTGCCGTTGGTGACGTTGATGACGGTCTGCCCGGACTCCGGATAACCGTATCCCGCCTCCGCGTAGGGCAGCGGATGCAGTTCGTGGACACCGTTGAGATAGGAGCCGGGCAGCCCGTGCGGCTCCCCTTCGTCGAGGTTGCCGCGCCAGCCGATGTGCCCGTTGGAGAGCGCGAAGACGGACTCGCTCTGCGGCAGCACGTCCAGATGGAGTCCGCGCTCGCGCAGCGCCCAGGGCTCGACGGCGTAGGACGAGTGCGTGATCACGGCCGCTCCCCCAGTTCCCCGAGGTCCTCCACGACGACGTCGGCGCCGTGGGCGCGCAACGCGTCCGCCTGGCCGACGCGGTCCACGCCGACGACATATCCGAAGTGGCCGGAGCGTCCCGCGTCCATCCCCGCGAGCGCGTCCTCGAACACGGCGGCTGCCTTCGGCTCGACGCCGAGGTCGTGGGCGGCGGCGAGGAAGGTCTCCGGGTGCGGTTTGCCCGGCAGGTTCCGCTCGGCGGCGATGATTCCGTCGATGCGTACGTCGAAGAGGTGCTCTGCGCCGATCGACCGCAGGACGTCACGGCAGTTGGCGCTGGAGGAGACGACGGCAGTGCCGAGGCCCGCGGCGCGCACGGCCTCGACGTACCGGATCGTGCCGTCGTACGCCTCGACACCGCGCGTGCGGATCACCTCCAGGAGCAGCTCGTTCTTGCGGTTGCCGAGGCCGTGGACGGTCTCCCGGCCGGGCGGGTCCTCGGGATCGCCCTCGGGCAGATGGATGCCGCGGGAGGCGAGGAAGGTGCGCACGCCGTCGGCGCGGGGGCGGCCGTCGACGTACTCGTCGTAGTCGGTGACGTCGTCGAAGGGGCGGTAGGCGTCCCCGTCGCGCCGGCGCAGGAAGTCGTCGAACGTCTGCTTCCACGCGGCCGCGTGGACTACGGCGGTCTTGGTGATGACCCCGTCGAGGTCGAAGAGGCAGGCCTGGATGCCGTCCGGTAGACCGAGCTTCGTCATAGGAGCCACCTTCCCCGAACAACGGCGAGCAGAGGGTGGCGAGTGCCACATTCCGCCGTTTGATCACCGTGCTCCGGCGGTCACGACGTGCTGCCCGGACTCCGGGGGCTCGCGATCCTGCGCGACCTCTGGTCAAATGGCGATGACCTGGGCCCGTTGTGCGAGCGGGTTCATCTCCCACCCGGCAGCGAGCGACGTGCACCCATGACCTTTGACGACCTACTGAAGCGGGCCGCCTCTCTGGCGCGTCCCGGACGCCGTGCGGTCCTCGGCATCAGCGGCAGCCCGGGGGCGGGCAAGACGACGCTCGCCGAGCACGTGGTCCGCGAGCTGAACGGCGACGGCCCGCCGTGGGTGACCCACGTCCCCATGGACGGCTTCCATCTGGCCGACGTCGAACTCGACCGTCTGGGCCGCCGTGACCGCAAGGGCGCACCCGACACGTTCGACGCGGCCGGGTACGCGGCGCTGCTGCGGCGCCTGCACGAGGAGAGTGAGGAGACCGTGTACGCGCCGGGCTTCGAGCGGGTGCTGGAGCAGCCGATCGCTGGGGCGATCCCGGTGCCGCCGAGTACCGGGCTCGTGGTCACGGAGGGCAACTATCTGCTCCTGGAGACCGGCGCATGGGCACGGGTCCGCCGGCACCTGGACGAGGTCTGGTTCTGCGAGATCGACGAGCAGGAACGGATCCGGCGGCTGGTGGCCCGCCACGAGGAGTTCGGCAAGGACCACGACACGGCGGTGGCGTGGGTGCTGGGCACCGACCAGTACAACGCCGACATGGTGGCGACGACCCGGGACCGGGCGGACCTGGTCGTGCCAGGGTCGGCACTGCCCACGCCGTACGAACCGTCAACGGCCTGATCACACGGGGTTGAGCAGCGTGAGCACCGGCTCGCCGCTCCCGTCGCCCGCCGGGTCGCCGATCGTGGCCGTGAAGGCCTCCGTCCGCACGGCCAGCCCCTCCGGGGTGCGCTCGACGACCGGCGCGTAGGGCCCGCCGGGGCCGTACCGCAGGGCGAAGACGGTCAGGCCCTCCGGCGCGCCCGGGGCCGGATCGGCCTCCAGCGCCGTGGACCTGACCAGGTGGCGCCAGCCCTCGTCCGGGTTGCCGTAGCCGCGCGGGTCGGCGGCGAGCGCGAAGGCCGCCTGCTGCTGGGTCAGTTCCGAGCGGGCGTCGAAGAAGTCCACGCCCTCGGCCTCCGGGTGCGTCAGGCGCAGCCCGCCCGCCGACGTCACCTCGCCCTCCGCTGTCCTGCGCACGCGTTCGCCGTCATCCGTGGCGTACGGCAGCCCGGCCAGCAGGTACGGCGTCCCGTCAAGCCGTTCCACGGCGACCATGACCCACAGGATTGTGCCGTCGGTGACATACAGGGACTGCACATGACGCAGGACGTGGTCGCGTCCGACGACCGGTTTGGTGACCAGCTTCGCCGCCAGCCCATCGGTACGTACGTCGCGCACCCGGACCTCGCCCATCGGCCGGCACAGCAGGAAGCCGTCGACGACCGGGCCGAAGCCGTGCTGGCGGTTGACGGCGGCCGGCAGGTAGTACGTGCCTGCCGCCTCTACCAGCGACGGAGTCATCCGGTCGTCGAAGGCCACCGAGACCGTGCCCGCGCGGAGTTGGTGACGGACCGGCCCGGTCGACGGCGTGCGGTGCCAGCGCGTGCGGTCCTGGATCTGCCAGACCAGCATGAAGGCGAAGTGCCCGTCGATGCCGCCGTCCGGCTGGACCGCGTGCCGTCCCCAGCGCGTGTCGCCCCGGTAGCGGCCCAGGTCGGAGCCGATGCGGTGGCTGAAGTAGCGCAGGCCGAGCACCGCCTCGAACCCGGAGTGCTGTTCGCTGTAGCGCGGACCGCCGTTGTCGAAGCCGCCGTTCGTCAGGCGCGCGTCGATGTAGCGGGCGAGCGCGTCGCCGTCCTCGGCGAAGACCTCCTCGCCGCTGACCCGGTGGGCCTGGGCGAGGAAGGAGAGGGAGATCGGGCCGTAGTTGTTGTCGTAGGCGCCTCCGTGCTCGGGCGGCAGCAGCGCGCCCCGGTCCCGTACCCGGCGGGCGCGGATCTCGTCGGCGTACAGGCTCAGCGCCCGCGCGCGGACCGACTCCCCTTCCTGCGGCGGGAGATGACGCGCCAGCATCAGACCGCCGACCACGCAGCCGATGGCTTGGTTGCCGGCCTCCTGCGGGTTGAAGAAGGTCGCCTCGGTCAGCCAGCGCCAGTAGCCCCGCGCCACCTCGAGCAGTTTGGCTCGCTGGTCGATGTCGATCAGGCCGTCCGGGGCGTCGAGAATGTTGACCGCCTGGAGCAGCGCCCACACCGTGCTCGGCCAGTCGCCGATGGGGTGGGCGCCCGCCTGCAGGACGTAACGGGCGTACGGGAAGCCCGAGTTGCGGATCCTCAGGTTCGGGTAGCCGGGGTTGTCCTCGACGTAGACCCTTTCGCGCAGGTGGAAGGCGAGGCTGCGGTGCACCGCCTCCGGCAGCCGTGGGTCCTCGGTGCGCTGCAGGGCGAGCACCAGCAGGGAGGTGATGCCGAGCGAGGTGTCGCCGATGTCGTCGACGCAGTCGGGGTGTTCGAGGTTGCCCTCCGGCGTGAGCCGGGCCAGGGCCTGCTCGACGACGTCGGCGAGGACGGCGTCGTACGCCTCCGGGGTGTCCGGGAGGTCGTGCAGCGGGCCGCGCTGGTGGAGGAGGTGCACGGGTGGATCAGCCCTTCGTGCCGGAGGTGGCCATGGCGTGGGTCGTCAGGGGTCAGAAGGCGGATGCGGGGCGGCGGGCGCGTAGTGCGACAGTCAGGGTCTGGGGGCCGTTTCCACCGAGGTAGACGCGGTTCCCCGTGGTCGCGTCGGTGCCGCCGACAACGGTGTAGTCCTGCCCGGGGTCGTAGCGCAGCACGTCGCTCCGGTCCGGTCCGGCGAGCGGTTCGCCCGTCTCGACGGCGGCCTCGACCCGGATCTCGTCGTCGCCGACGCGGTAGGTCAACGGCTCGGTCGTCAGACACCAGCGTCCGTCGCCGAGCAGTACGGCTCCCTGCGGCTCGCCGCCCGGCCGGAAGGTCAGTTCGAGGGACCAGGGCACCGCTGGGCCGCTCATGTCGATCCGCAGGTCGGCCCCGTCCTCCCGCAGGCCGACCTCGACTCGGGTCGTGTGGGAGACCTCGTCCTGAGGACGGTCGGGGAAGGCCATCGCCGCGGAGAAGCGGCCCTCGTCCACCAGACGGTAGGCGCCGTCGTCGCGCCTCCGGTCCTTCGGGAGCGGCTGGTAGTAGGCGGTTGTGAGGGTTCCGGTGAGCCGGTACCGGTTGTCGGCGAGCTGTTCCACGTCGGCGGCGCGGAACGGGCCCAGGTCGAAGAATCCTCGCGAGAGGCGGACCGCGTCGAGGACGGCGGCACCGGCGAACAGGCGCAGGAAGGTGGGGTTGCAGGCGAGGCCCGAGCGGATGCGTCGGTGCTCGGGCACGTCGGAGCCGCCGTACACCACGGTGTGCGCGGTGGCCGAGGCGCGTGCGGCGAGGCGTGCGGTGGGGAGGTACCGGTCGCGCGGGAGCTTCTCCGCGTCCGGGGCCGGCAGGGCGCGGCACAGATCCGGGGTGAGGAGGGTCTGGGCGAGCAGGTCGGGGTCGTCGATGCCGTCGGCGGCCGCCAGGCGGGCCGCGCGGGCGAAGTCGCCCCGGCCGGTGCGGACCGCGAGCAGCCGGTAGTGCGGCAGGTAGGGCCACAGCGGAAACGAAAGCTTCTGGTCCTGGCGGCGCGAGTGGACGGTCTCCACCGTGCCGTCCGGCCTGATCAGGTCCAGGGTCGTGGCGAGGTTGCGTTCGACGGCGTCCAGCAGGTCGGTACGCCCGAGCACCTCGGCCAGCAACAGCAGCGACGGGTTGGTCACGAGAGACGCGTAGACGGCACTGCGTTCCGAGTACAGGCCGTCCGCGTCGATGTCGACGCCCTCGGCGAGCCACTCCTCGGCGCGGGCGAGCAGCCGGGCGTCGGGGAACGAGCGGTGCAGTCGGGCCAGCGCCGCGGACAGCTCCCAGCGGTGGTTCGGGGTGTGCACCCCGCCGGTCAGGAGAGGGCCGGTGGCGGCGCCCGCGATGTCGGCGAGCGCCGCCGTGACGTCAGCCAGTTCCGGCCCCGCGCCCGCGGCGAGGACGTGCGCGTCGCACACGTCGTTGACGGTGAACGCGGAGTCCGGCGGCGACTGCACGTTGTCGCCGCCCGCGAAGAGGCCGGAGACCGTCTGCACGGACCGCAGGGCACGGAGGTGGGTCAGCGCGGCGGCGACGGCCCGCTCACTGCCGTGCAGGGCCGACTCCGGCGAGCGGTACGCCGCGACCAGGGTCTTCACCCGCCGGGCCAGGGCGCGGTGCGGCCCGATGAATTCCGCCAACGGGTCGGCCGCGAGCTGGGCGGCCGACCCGTCGGCGGCGCGGGCCACCGCGCGGACGAACTCGTGGTCGAGCGGGGTGGGCACGGTCAGTCCTTCAGTCCGGCATTGATGTCGGCGCCCATGACGTAGCGCTGGAAGACCAGGAAGATGACTATCAGAGGGATCATGGAGATGACCGATGCGCCGAGCAGTACCGACCAGTTGATGTTCTGCGCGCCGACGATGCTCTGGATGCCGATCTGCACGGTGAACTTGTTGGGGTCGTTGAGCATCAGCAGCGGCCAGATGTAGTCGTTCCACCGCCACTGGAAGGACAGGATGGCGAGGGTCAGCATGATGGGCCGGGAGAGCGGCACCATGATCCGCAGGAAGATCGACAGTTCGCGGGCGCCGTCGATGCGTGCGGCTTCCACGAGTTCGTCGGGAACCGTCAGGAAGAACTGGCGGAACATGAAGCATCCGGTCGCGGTGAGCACGGCCGGGAAGATGATGCCGGCGAACGAGTTGTAGAGGCCGAGGTCGCGGACCACCAGGAACTCGGGGGCGAGCATGACCTCGCCCGGCAGCATCGTGGTGGCCAGGATGCAGATGAAGAACGCCTTGAGCCATTTGTTGTCGTACTTGGCCAGCGCGTACCCGGTGCAGCAGCTGGCTCCCACCGTGAGGACCGTCGTGATCACGCACACGAGGGTCGTGTTGATGAAGTACTGCGAGAAGTTGGCACTGCGCCACGCCTGCAGGTAACCCGACAGGGTGGGGTGGTGCGGAACCAACGTCAGCGGATAGGAGAACAGATCCCCGGCCGGTTTGAGGGAGCTGAGGATGAACCACAGCACCGGCAACCCGTACAGGCACGCCAGGATCCACAGCAGTGTCGTCGCGGGTACCGCCCGCCGGAGCCCACCGCCGCCCGCGCTGCGGGGCCGCTTTTTGGAGACGGCCCGTCCGGGATCGACGTCGACCGGGCGTGGCATGTCTGTGGTTGTCATCGGTTCTCCACCCGCCGGTTGGCGATCAGCTGGATGATCGCGACGGCCATCAGGATGAGCATGAGCACGAATGACGCGGCGCTCGCGTAGCCGATCTGGCCCCGGTTGAAGCCGGTCTGATAGATGTACTGGACAAGCAGGTTGTTCGACGTTCCGGGTCCGCCGTTGTTGAGGGAGACGAACACCGGGTATTCCTTCATCGCGTTGATCGTGTTGAGCAGGATGACGATGAACGAGGTGGGCGCGATGCTCGGCAGCGTGATGCTGATGAACTGGCGCCACGGACCGGCGCCGTCGAGCGCGGCCGCTTCGTAGTACGACACCGGTACGTTCTTGATCGCCGCGATGAACAGCAGCATCGAGAAGCCCGTCCAGGCCCAGGATGCCGCCATCACCACCACCAGCAGCGACAGGTCCGCGTTCGACTGCCACGGAACGGCGTGCCCGCCGAGCTTCTCGATGACGTAGTTGACCAGTCCGAAGTTCTCGCCGAACAGCCACCGCCACAGGACACCCACGACGATGGGCGACAGCAGCCACGGGATGAAGAAGATGACGCGCGCGACCGACGTGCCCTTGGCGTGCTTGCTCACCAGCACATTGGCGATGAGCAGCGAGAGCACGAAGTTCAGCGGAACGAAGAGGACGGTGTACAGCAGCGTCCGGGCCAGCGCGTCGTAGAAGGTGGAGTCCCCGAACAGGTTGTGGTAGTTGTCCAGTCCGACGAACTGGAACGCCCCGACGCCCGTGTAGTTCGTGAAGGAGTAGACGAGCCCGATCACCGCAGGCCACACGAAGAACAGTGCGAAGAGCACGACATTGGCCGCGATGAGGACGAGCGGCGCGATGGTGTAGCTGCTGCGTCTCCTGGGCGGGCTCACGGACACGTCCGAGGCGCGTTTTGTCATCTTCCCGACTCCGTGCTGGTGGAATGGATTCCTGTGGGCTCACGCCGTGAGCCCGACATCACGTGGACGCTCAAGGCCGGGCGGCGGGGTCTACAACCCGCCGCCCGGCCCCACGGCGTACGATACCCCGCCCACCAGGTGGTTGATTCCCGCCACCAAGTTGTACCGGGCGATGGAGGCCGA
>NZ_JBEOZU010000014.1:18357-146255 GCF_040298185.1 Streptomyces sp. NPDC001634
TCAGTGGCGGGGTTTTTTTTTTGGGGGTGGTCGCGGCGTCGGCTGAGTACTTCCTGTTCCCGTTGGGGCGGGGGGGGTTTCGACCCGCCCCGCCCCCCCGGCCCGTCGGCTTACGATCCGCCGCCGACCTGCTGGTTGTAGCCGGCCACGATGTTGTCCAGGGCCTTGTCGGCCGACTGCTGGCCGTTGACCGCCTTGCCGAGCTCCGTCTTGGTCGGGTCGGTGGTGAGGCTCTTGCCCTTCAGCACCCAGGCCGTCTGCGCGTTGTTGAAGTAACCCGAGATCGGGGCGTAGAGCGGGATCTCCTCGTTGTACAGCTTGAACGCCGCCTGCGCCGCCGCGGAGGTGAAGGGGTACTTCGGGGTCAGACCGCTCTCGACGGGCAGGAACCCGGACGCCTCACACAGCTCCTGGTAGTGAGCCGGCTCGTAGACCCAGGACAGGAACTTCTGCGCGGCGGTGGCCGCGGCGCCGTTGTTGTTGAAGCCCACCATCATGCCGCCGCTGTTGACGTCGCTGGCCTGCACCGGCTGGGCGGGAGTCGGGACGCTCGCCCAGTCGAACTTCTTGATGCTGTCCGCGAAGGCGGGAACCTGCCACACGCCGGACCAGTAGGCGACCACGTCACCGCTCTGGAACATGGCCGACGGGTCGGCGCCGCTGGTCCACACCGACTTCGGCATGGTCTTGTCGTCGTTCAGTCCGACGAAGTACTTCACGGCCTTCTTGGTCGCGTCGTCCACCGAGAACTTGCCGGAGGAGTCCGCGTGGACGTACTGCCCGCCCATCTCGTACACCATGGCGCGGAGCCGGGACGGCGACTGGTCGAACGTCAGGGAGTACTTGGCGCCGGTCTTCTCCCGGACCTTGTTCGCCGCCGCGATGAAGTCGGTCCAGGTCCAGGTGTTCTGGGGCGAGGTCGGGAAGGAGACGCCGGCCTTCTTGAACAGCGTCTCGTTGATGTACAGGCCGGACGCGGTGACGTCCGAGGGAATGGACAGCACCTTCCCGGACGAGTCCTTGGCGAGGAAGTTGCCATTGATGTTGTTGCCCTTGTTGTTGGCGATGGAGCTGAGGTCGAGCAGCTTGTTCGACCAGATCGGGTCCAGCGCGGGCACGTCCGCCACGTCGGGCAGAGAGTTCGCCTGCGCGGCGTTGTGCAGCTTCGTCGGGTAGCCGTCGTAGGGGATGTTGACGAGCTTGACGTCGACGCCGGCTTCCTTCTTGTACTGCGCCACCAGCTTCTTCCAGCCCGCGTCCTGCCCCGGGACCGTGGAAATCCAGAACGTCAGCGACTTGGAGGTCCCGCCCGAGCCGGACCCCGACCCGCCGCAGGCGGAGAGCAGAAGGGCACCTGCCGTGGCCACGGCAGCGAGGGGAACCACGCGGCGTATGCCGCCGCGGCCGAGTCGGCGGGAGCGCCGCACACCCACACTGGTCATCTTCGATCCCTTTTCGTCGTAGGGGACGGAGCACGGCGCCGACCAAGGCGGCACGGGTGCATTTTGCAGGAAATTTCACTTTCCGAGGGCGCGGCCTCGCCCGGCCGCGTCGCCTTGACGGGTGGGATCCCCGGCCATGAGGGCCGTCGTCGCACAAGCACGCCCTCGTGCGGCTGCCGTACTTCGCGTACGGGCGGGACGCCAACCCAAGCCGGTGTCCCGCCCGGCTTAGAAAGCGCTTGTCCGGACATTGGCAGACCGAGTCGGAGGCCGTCAATCCTTAGTCCGCGCGGCCTCGGTCACGGTTTGGACTCCCCGGGCGACCGCGAGCCGGGCGGCGCCCACAACGGTACCCAAGTCCCCCACCGCGCTGCTGACCACCTCGGTGGGCCAGCTCAGCCGCTCCAGTTCCGCCCGCACACCGGGCAGGAGCTGCGGGTCCGCACCGGTGCTGCCCCCGAGCACGATCAGTCCCGGGTCCAGCACGGCGGCCACGGCAGCGGCGAGCCGGCCGATGTCCGCGGCGTGGCGGCCGACGACGGCGCGGGCCGTGGCCCGGCCCTCCCCGGCGAGGGCGAAAAGCCGCTCGGCGGTCCGAGGGCACGGCCCGTCGACGTCCGGCCAGGCCTCCGCTGCCCGGCGCAGCAGGGAGCGTGCGCCGATGTACTCCTCCAGTGCCTCCTGGCGCGGCTCGCGGCCGTCGTCCCAGGGATAGGGCAGTCGGGCCAGCTCTCCGGCGGCGCCGTTCGCTCCGCGCAGCACCTGACCTCCGATGACGATGCCGAGGCCGATGCCCACGCCGATCCGCAGATAGCCGAAGGTGTGGCGACCGCGGGCCGCGCCCTCGTGCAGCTCCGCGAGTGCGGCGCAGTTGACGTTGTTCTCGAGGTGGACGGGAACACCCGGCGGCAGCGCGACGACCATGGCGTCGAAGACGGGGCCCGCCTTGGCGGTCGCGGGGCGCACACCGGTGCCCTCCTGCTGCGCGGTGACGTCGCCGATGGCGACGACGATGGTGCGCAGCGGGGCGCCGGCGGGCAGTGCGACGAGCGCCTCGCGTACGACGTCGGCGGCGTCCGCCCGGGAGCCGGTGGCCTGCGCCAGCAGGGTGCCATCCAGGGCGCAGCCCCGTACGCGGGTGAGAACGGGGCCGAGGTCGACGGCGAGCACGGCTCCGGCGGCCGGTCCGAGCCGATAGACGGCGGCGTTGCGGCCGGTGCCGCTGGAGGCGGTGCCGGAATGGGCGGCGAGCCGCGCGCTTTCCAGTTCCGCGACGGCGGAGGACACCGTCGGTTTGGACAGGCCCGCCAGACTCGCGAGCTGTGGCCGGGTCGCGCTGCCCGCCTGGGCCAGCACGGCGAACACCGCGCTCGCGCTCTCGGTGAGGCGGAGGGCTTCCGCCACGTCATGTTCCACAGTTCCCCCACACGGGTCGAGGGCCGCGCTCCCGGGTCGATCGTCTCCGGGATGCGGCGATGGGATGCCCTGGAGTCACGCGTACCCGCCCCGCCGGCGGCCCGGACGGTCGTCCCGGTGGTCGAGTGCGCGATGCCTCTTGACGCACCATACTTCGTTAGTTAGTTTCCTAACGAACTTCACGGTACTCGCCTGCCGTGCTCCGTCAGAGGCCCGTCCCGGGGCTTCCCTAGTTCTTCACCTGCTCAGTTCTCAACGCCCCTTGCTCCAGGTACGGCTCGCCCGCCGTCGCGGCTCACTGCAACGACGAAAGAGGATCCGTGCAGGACACTCCCCACTCGTGCCCTCTCGTGGTCGGTGTCGACGTGGGCGGCACCAAGACGCATCTCCGCGCCCTCGCGGGGCCGGAAACCGTCGCCGACCACGTCCGTCCGAGCAGCGGCTGGCGGCCGCACGACCCCGCGGCCGCCGCCGCCTGGCTGACCACGCTGGTGCACGACGCCCTGCCCCACGGCGCCCGCCCTCTGGCCCTCGCCATGGGCGGGCACGCCTGCGAGACGCCGCGCCAGTGCGAGGAGATACGTGCCGCACTCCAGGACCGCCTCCAGGTGCCCGTGTTGGTCGTGGGCGACGCCGAACTCCTGGTCCCCGCGGCCGGCTTGGAGAAGGGCGTCGGACTGGTCGCCGGTACCGGTTCCGTGGCCGTGGGCCGACTCTCCGACGGCAGCCCCGTTCAGGTCGGCGGCTGGGGGGCTGTGCTCGGCGACGAGGGCGGCTCGGCCGGTCTCGTCCGTGAGGCGGCTCGGGCCGCGTGGGCCGCGCACGACCGCGGCGAAGCCCCGGACGAACTGGCGCTGCGGCTGATCGCCGCGTTCGGGGTCAGCGAAGTACCGGCGCTCGGCGCGGCGCTGGAAAGCGCCACGCACGTCTCCGCGGAGTGGGGGCGGCACGCGCCGGTGGTGTTCGCGGCCGCCGAGGCGGGCTCGCCGATCGCCCACGAGGTGATCGCCGACGGCGGGCGGGCACTCGCCGCTCTCGTCGCCCGGCTCGCCACGCGTGGGGTCGCCGTCGACGACGTCGTGGTCGCGGGCAGCACAGTGCTGGCCCAGCCCGAACTGTACGAGGCCTTCACGTCATCGCTGGCCGAGGCCGTGCCCGGGGCCCGGCCGCAGCCCCTGCGGGTTCCGCCCGTCGAGGGTGCCGTGGCTCTGGCGCGTTCACTCGTATGACACTTCGCGGACGCCGGGCTCACCCCAACGGGACATGACACGGCCGTAGATCTTCACACGTACGACTCCTCCTCATCGCGCGGCACAGGAGACCGACACGTCTCGTGCGCCCCTGGGACATTCGCTCGTACGATCTCCCCTCCCCGGCCGAACGGCCGTAGAACTCAAGAGAGGTAAGCGCATGCCGTCAGAACTCGCCGTCAACAGGCGGGCGTTCCTCAGAGGCTCCCTCGGTGCGTCGGCGGGTCTGCTGGCCGCGCCCACCTTCGTCACCTGGCTGGCCGCCGCCGACGCGAAGGCCGCCACGACACCCGCGGCGTTCGTCGACGACTACAAGACCAACATCCTTGCCAACCAGACGCCCGAGACCAATGCGGTGGTCCGCGTCCTCGGCGGCATGAGCAACGTGTGGAAGACGGGCGGCGCCTGGAACACGGGCACGCCCCTCATGCCCGAGGTGCTCCGGGCCAACATGCGCTACTGCGCCCGCGTCACCTCCGCCCGCTCTGACGCGCAGGCGAAGGAGGCGTTCATCTACGACCGGCAGCACCAGAGTTACGCTATGATCGCCGGTCTGGGTCCGCTCGCCGACCTGTACAAGTCGGGCGCCAAGGCGGTCACATCGATCACCGGCGCACCCGACGGCACGCCGCCGAGCAAGATCGACGACGCGGTGCCGGCCGGCGCTCCCGCCGGTTCGGCGCTCGGCGCGGGCTCGCACGACTCCGCGCTCGGCAAGGTGGCCCAGCTGGTCGACACGCTGCGCGGCAACTACGCCTCGGGCAACCCGTCCAAGTACGCGTACCGGTACCCGCGTCCGTGGCGGATGAACGAGGACAGCGAGGTCGTCGACACCGGGAAGACCGATGCGCTCGGCTACCCCGTCTACGAGTCCGACGTGGTCGTCGCCCCGCAGCTGCTGCGCCAGCGCAGCACGTCCCCGACCGACGACGGCGGCTTCCCCAGCGGTCACACCAACGCCTTCCACCTGGCGGGGCTGGCCTACGCATACGCGGTTCCGGAGCGCTTCCAGGAGCTGGTGACGCGGGCTCTGGAGCTGAGCCACACCCGGATCATGGCCGGCATGCACTCCACCGTCGACGTGATCGGCGGCCGCATCATGGCCACGGCGCTGGCCGCCGCCACGCTCGCCGACCCGGCCAACGCGGACCTCAAGGCCGCGGCGCGTGCCCAGGCTCTCGCGTACTTCCAGGCGCAGACCGGTACGACCGCCGACACGCTCTACGCCTACGCGCACGCGGCGGACGCCGACACCGACCCGTACGCCGACCGGGCCGCCAACGCCCGTGCGGTCCGGCCCCCTTTGACGTATGTGCTGACCCGGCACGGGCGCAGCACGGACCTGACCGTGCCCAAGGGTGCGGAGGTGCTGCTGGAGACGCGGCTGCCGTACCTCGACGCGGCGCAGCGCCGCGAGGTGCTGCGGACGACCGCCCTCCCCTCCGGGTATGTGCTGCTGGACGGCTTCGAGCAGTGGGGGCGGATCAACCTGTTCGCCGCGGCGGACGGTTACGGCTCCTTCGACACGGACGTGCGGGTGACGATGAACGCGGCCGACGGTGGCTTCGGTGCTTCCGACAGCTGGCGCAACGACATCGACGGCTGCGGCGGTCTGACCAAGGGGGGCACCGGAACCCTGACCCTGACCGGTGACAACCGCTACACGGGCGGCACCGTGGTCGAGGACGGCACCCTGGTCGCCGCCTCGTCGAGCGCGCTCGGCGACGGTGATGTGCAGGTGACGGGCGGAACGCTGCGGACGGCCTCCCCCGTCCGGGTGTGCGGCTCCTACACGCAGTCGGCCGGGGCGGCCCTGGACGTGACGCTGCGGCGTGGGCGCGGACCGGTGCTGACGGTCGAGCGGCGCGTGGTGCTCGACCGGGACAGCGTACTGACCCTCCGGCTGGACGAGAAGCAGCCGCCGCGGGCGGGGACCACGATTCCCGTCATCGGGACATGTTCGCTGCGCGGGCAGTTCGGGCGTGTCGTGGTGGCATCGGACGCCTACCGGGCGGTGCCGGTGTACACGGCGGAGGGGCTGGCCGTACGGATACTCAACCGGTAGTTCCCACTGCACGGTGACGGGCGTGTCGCGCGAGGGGAGCGCGCGACACGCCCGTACCGCTGGGGCGGACACGGGGCCGTACGGCTCAGGGTGAGCGGCCGCCGTACGCGTGCCCGTGTCCGCTTCCGCACCCGCTAGAGCGAGGTGCGGGACTCGAGGTCGCGGCGGGTGTCGTTGCCGTACACGCCCGTCTCGTCGCCCCGGATGCCGTACCAGAGCTGGAAGCGGGCGACGGCGGCGGTGAGTGTGGCGTCGTAGCGGCCGTCGGTCGAGCCGTGGTCGTAGACGTCGGGGATGCGCAGCAGGCGTTCCTGGAGCTCGGTCACCTGAGGTCCGCTGTCGCCCTCGCGCAGGGTGCCGGGGCCGTCGGGGTCGGTGCTCTGCTGCTGGGCGGGGGCGCTGGTGGCGGGTGGCCGGGGCGGAGGAGCCGCCGCCTGCCGCGATGCATCGTCGTCGCCCGCGCCCGGAAGGAGGAGGGCGGCGCCGAAGCCGATGAGGGCGGCCGCTGTCACGCCCACGGTGATCGCCGCGCGGCGCAGGGTGAGTCCGTCGTCGACGGGCCGTTCGCGCCGGTCCCGTGCGTCGCGGTCGCGATGGCCGCGGGCGGCCGGTACGGGCGGCAGTTCCTCGGTGGCGTCGTCGGAGTCGGCCGGTGCCACGTGCACCACGATGGGTTCGTGGACCGGCTCCTGGGAGCGTCTCTCGTTCTCGCGGAACTCCCTCACCAGTTCGGCCAGTGCCTCCGTGCGGCGGCGGCGCATGATGTACGTGGGTTCCAGCACCGGGCGGCGCACCGGCTGCCCCTGCTCGGGCGGTGTCGACACACTGCTCTCCTTCCGTGCCCGCGGTCTCCCGCCATCCCCGGGGAGTGATACGTGTACGCCCGCTCACCGGTTCACCGGATTCCCACAGTCACCCCACGATCAGGCCACCCGGGCTCTGCCCGACACCCCTTCCATAAATACCCCCTAGGGGTATAGTGACCGGCGTACGGACCATCAGGGAGAAGGGCGCCCCATGTGGGATGCGATCGGGCACGCACTGTCCATCACCGGGTCGATGACCTGGGAGATCACCTGGGCGCTGATCCTGGGCTTCACCCTGTCCGCCGTGGTGCAGGCTGTGGTGCGCCGGTCGACGGTCGTACGGCTGCTGGGTGACGACCGGCCGCGCACGCTCACCCTGGCCGCGGGGCTCGGCGCGGCCTCGTCCTCGTGCTCGTACGCGGCGGTCGCCCTGGCTCGCTCCCTCTTCCGCAAGGGCGCGGACTTCACCGCGGCGATGGCATTCGAGATCGCCTCGACCAACCTTGTGATCGAACTCGGTGTGATCCTGGCACTGTTGATGGGCTGGCAGTTCACGCTCGCGGAGTTCGTCGGCGGCCCCATCATGATCGTCGTCCTCGCCGTGCTCTTCCGGGTGCTGCTGCGCCAGCGGCTGCTGCGCGACGCCCACGAACAGGCCGAACGGGGGCTGGCCGGTTCGATGGAGGGGCACGCGGCGATGGACATGTCGGTGGGCGGCGAGGGCGGTTTCCTCAGCCGGCTGCTGTCCCGCGCGGGCCTCACGTCCGTGTCGCACATCTTCGTCATGGAGTGGGCGGCGATCCTGCGCGACCTGGTGGCCGGTCTGCTGATCGCGGGGGCGATCGCCGCATGGGTGCCGGACGACTTCTGGCGCACTTTCTTCCTGGCGGACCATCCGCTCGCCGCCAAGCTGATCGGCCCGCTCGTCGGACCGCTCGTGGCGATCGCGACGTTCGTGTGCTCGATCGGGAACGTGCCGCTGGCGGTGGTGCTGTGGAAGGGCGGCATCAGCTTCGGTGGCGTGATCGCCTTCATCTACGCGGACCTGCTGATCCTGCCGATCCTGAACATCTACCGGAAGTACTACGGCGCGCGCATGGCCGCGTTCCTCCTCGTCACCTTCTATGCGGCGATGGTGGTCGCCGGCTACGTGGTCGAGTTCGTCTTCGGCGGTCTGGGGCTGGTCCCCGACCAGGCCGCCGCCAGGATCCCGGAGGAGGGGATCACCTGGAACTACACGACCTGGCTCAACATCGCGTTCCTGATGCTGGCCGCAGCCCTGCTCGTACGCTTCCTGCGCACCGGCGGCCCCGCGATGCTGCGCATGATGGGCGGTGCGCCCGACCATGACGAACACACCGGGGCGCACGAGGGCCACCACCACTGATCGGCACCGTAGCGCACCGGCACACGGGCCACCTCCGTACAATTTGAGGCCGAACGACCGGACGGCCGGACAAGCCGTACGGATCCGGCGACCAGATCGAAGGAGCGCCCGTGCCCGGCCAGCGATCCATCACCGAAGCCGAGAAACTCGCCGCTGCGAAACTCGGCGGCATCCCCATCCGCCGGGACCAGATGGCAGCCGTTGCCAACATCTACCGGGCCGCCTCTGCGGTACGACAGCACCTGGAGAACTCGGTGCTGCGCGAGTCGGATCTGACCTGGACGGCGTTCGTCGTGCTCTGGGTGGTGTGGGTGTGGGGCGAGTCGGAGACCCGGCATGTGGCCGAGGAGGCGGGGATCTCCAAGGGGACGCTCACCGGGGTGGCGCGCACCCTTGAGTCCCGGGGCCTGGTGAAACGCGCCGACCACCCCACCGACGGCAGGCTCGTGCTGCTCAGCCTCACCGGCAAGGGCGAGGAGCTGATGCAGCGGGTGTTCCCGGCCTTCAACGAGGAAGAGGCGTTCGTCACCGGCCAGTTGAGCGACGCCGAGTGCCGCGGCCTGGCGGAGTCACTACGGCGTGTCGTGCTCCAGGTCGAGGAGCACGGCGAGGACCGCCGCCGCTCCCTGCTGAACGGCGCCGAACCGGCACCGCGCCGCAGCGGCCGCCGTCCCAGGGAGTGACATATCAACGACGGACCACCGGTTGATCATCGGGTGTCTTCCCCCGCGGGTGAGCGAACCCCGATGATGGGGCGATGAGACGACGGGCGCGCACCGACCAGGACTGGACCTCACAACCGGATCCCCTCCTGGCCCTCGCACGGCGGGATCTGGCGTTCTACGGCCGCCAGGGCGTCCGCGCCAGGCGGGAGCACTATGCCACGGAAATCGGAGCCCTCGTCGCCACGTCGTCCACAGTCGTGGCGGCCGGGCTGCACGCACCGGCGTGGCTGACGGCCCTCATCGCCGGCAGCGCCGTCTTCTTCACCGGTATGCGTCAGCTCTTCAACCCAGCCCCGCGATGGGTGCTGGCGGCGCAGTCCCGCCAGACCCTGAGCCGGTCCGTCGACCGCTATCTGCTGCTCCCGCAGACCGAACGCGACGCGGCCGCGCGGGCGGCGCTGCAGGCGGCGATCGAGGAGGTCGGAGCCACCGAACTGCAGGAGTGGTCCGAGTCGCAGCAACAGCGGTCGGCACCTTCGCTGCCGGCCGCCGGGACCTGAGCGCGACGCTCGCCGTGGGGTGCCGTGCATGAGGTTCGCGCCGATCACGGGAGGCAGCGCCCGTGTGGTCGGGATCGGCCGTACGGCCGATCCGGCGGGTGCCCCGGACGGGAAGGCCTGGCCGTTCGGCCGAGGTGGGCGCCCGGGTCGGCGGGAGAGGCTGACCAAGCACTGGCCGTGCCCGCCCGCCGACCGTCCCTCCCTCCCCGCTCAGGCATGATTCGACCATGAGCGACCGCCACCCGACCGCGTCCTGATCGCCGACGACCAGGACATGGTCCGCACCGGCTTCCGCTTCTTCCTGGAGGCGCAGCCCGACATGACCGTGGTCGCCGAGGCCGCCGACGGTGAGAGCGCCGTACGGCTGGCCCGGGAACTGCGCCCCGACGTCTGCCTGCTGGACATCCGCATGCCGAAGCTGGACGGCCTGGAGGCGACCCGGCTGCTGGCCGGGCCGCAGGTCGCCGATCCGCTGCGGGTGGTCGTGGTCACCACCTTCGACCTGGACGAGTACGTCTTCGGCGCGTTGCGCGGCGGCGCATGCGGGTTCCTCCTCAAGGACTCGGGACCGACGCTGCTCGCGGAGGCGGTGCGCGCCGCCGCGGTCGGGGACTCCCTTGTGTCTCCGTCGATCACGGTGCGCCTGCTCAAGCACGTCACGACCGCACCGGAGAAGCCCGCCACACCGACGGCTCCTCCCCCGCCGCGGGAGCAGCTGACCGACCGGGAGCTGGACGTCGTCCGCCTGGTGGCCCTCGGCCGCACCAACGCGGAGATCGCCGCGGAGATGTACGTGTCCCTCTCCACGGTCAAGACCCACCTCGCCGGCATCCAGCTCAAGCTCTCGGCACGGAACCGCGTGGAAATCGCCGCCTGGGCCTGGCAGACGGGGAACGCCGGGGCGTCGCCTTCCTAGGTCCTGGATTCGGTGGGCCCCGGCGTGTCTCCCGCTCCTTGCGTCTCCACCGCCCCACAGAAATCACCGAGTAACGACAGAACAATTGACGCGCCCTCACCTCCCCTCTACCTTCTGATCGCCTCATCGAACCTCGTTCGATATTTCGGCAACAACCAAGGACTCCCGCACGCCCTTTGGAGAACGCATGAGCGTACGACCCCACCCCGGCTCCCACCCGTCGCGACGGCTGTTTCTCGGAATGGCCGCGACAGTGCCGCTGGCCCTGACCACCGACCTCACCGCCGGAGCCAGGCCCGCCCGCGCCGCGGACTCGGCCTACGTCATGGGCTACTTCACCGAGTCACCGAACGGCACCGGCACCGACTACGGCCTGCACCTGGCCGTCAGCACGGACTCCCGCCACTGGATGCCACTCAACCAGAACAACCCCGTGGTCACGCCCACCGCGGGCGCGCTCGGACTGCGCGACCCCTTCATCCTGCGCAAGCAGGACGGCACCTTCGTCGTGCTCGCCACCGACCTCAAGGGCACCGACTGGAGCTACGTCAGCCAGTACATCCACGTCTGGGACTCCGCCGACCTGCGCACGTTCACCGGCTACCGCCGGCTCAGGCTGCACGACATGAACACCCACAGCTGGGCGCCCGAGGCCTTCTGGGACGCGGGGCGCGGCAAGTACGCCATCATCTACTCCGCCGTCAACGACAGCGGCCACAACGTGATCATGGTCAACTACACCAGCGACTTCCAGACGGTGACGACCGCGCAGGTCTTCTTCGACCCGGGCTACGACGTCATCGACGGCGACATGGCGGTTGGGGTCGGCGGTGTCAACTACCTGTACTTCAAGGACAGTTCGAAGCAGGCGCTGGTAGGCGCGAAGTCCACCTCCCTGGATCCCGGCAGCTTCACCGTCTTCAGCACCCCGACGGCCCATGGGGGCACCGAGGCCCCGATCCTGGTGAAGTCCCAGACGTCGAACACCTGGTACCTGTGGGGCGACACCTACACCCCCAACGGCGTCTTCTACGCCTGGCAGAGCACGGACCTGGCCGCCGGCACCTGGACCGCCCTGGACCAGCGCGACTACACCCAGCCGGTGAACTCCAAGCACGGCACCATCCAGCCGATCACCACGACCGAGTACACCAACCTTGTGGCCAAGTGGGGCGCTCCGGCCTGGAACCGCCTCAAGTCGTACAACTATCCGGCCCGTTACGTCCGGCACTCCAACTTCGTGGGCCGGATCGACCAGTACCCGTTCGACCCGTACACCGACTCCCGGTGGAAGCTCGTACCCGGCCTCGCCGACAGCTCCGGGGTGTCCTTCCAGTCGGTCAACTACCCGACCCGCTATCTGCGGCATTACAACTACCAGTTGCAGCTGGACGTCAACGACAGCACGACGACGTTCGCGCAGGACGCCACGTTCTACTCCACCGCCGGGCTCGCCGACTCCTCGTGGACGTCCTTCCGCTCGTACAACTACCCGACGCGCTATATCAGGCACTCCGACTACGTGCTGCGCATCGACCCGATATCGACCGCCACCGACCGGGCCGACGCCACCTTCTCCGTCGGGTACTAGAAACGGCGGAGCCCGGTTACGGCCGCACCAGGCAGGGACGCTTGCTGTCGAAGGTCCAGTCCTTGATGAGGTACCGCACGCCGACGGCGTCGTCACGGTCCGACAGCGCCTGCTGCCGGTAGAGGTCGTGGGCGGCCAGGAGCCGGTCCCGGTCGAGCCGGACACCTAGGCCGGGGGTGTCCGGTACGGCGACCTCACCGCCGACGATCCGCGGTGGTTCGGTGGTGAGTCGCTCCAGCCCCTCCTGCCAGATCCAGTGCGTGTCCAGCGCGTTGTACTCGCCGGGAGCGGCGGCTCCGCAGTGGGTCATCATGGCCAGGGAGATGTCGAAGTGGTTGTTGGAGTGGCAGCCCCAGGTCAGCCCCATCGCCTGGCACAGCTGGGCCACCCGTACCGAACCCTGCATGGTCCAGAAGTGCGGGTCGGCGAGCGGGATCGAGACCGACTGGAGCGCCGGCGCGTGGGTGAGCGTTCCCCTTTGAACCATGCTCGCCCCCATGAACGCTGTCCCCATATGAAGACGCCGTCTACACAGGAGGATGGAGGCTAGGGTTGTGGACGACCGAGGTCAATGGGTGTGCACGAGCGGAAACTGACTCACCGTCCGCTCGCCCCGCGCCACAGGGAGAAGGCCAGTCCCAGGCCGGCCAGGGCGATGGCGATGCGCAACGGGGTCTCTGGAATGCGCCGTACGACGACGGGGCCCACCCGGCTGCCGACAAGGGCCCCGAGGCCGAGGGCCGTCGCGGCTCCCCAGTCGACCGGCGCCAGGAAGGCATAGGCGACCGCGGCGGTGACGTTGGCGGCACCCGTGGCGATGTTCTTCACGGCGTTGGTCACCGGCAGTGGCTCGCTCACCGAGAGGGACAGCACGGCCAGCATCAGGACACCCGAGGCGGCGCCGAAGTAGCCGCCGTAGAGCCCCACCAGCAGTACCGCGCAGGCCAAGGGCACTTTCGCGGGGATTCCGTCGTCACTGACGCACCGTCGCCTCGCGGCCAGTCGGCGCAGCGGCTCGCGGGCCAGGATGAGCACGGACCCCAGGGCGATCAGCCACGGTACGACGTGCTCGAACGCCGAGGACGGCGTACCCAGCAGCAGCGCCGCACCGACCGAGCCGCCCGTTGCCGCGAGCAGGCCGAGCCGGAGGAGTCGACGACGCTGACCGCGCAGTTCCCGACGGGAACCGGCAGCGGTCCCCACCGTGTTGGAGAACAGCGCCACGGTGTTGGTGACATTGGCGGCCACCGGCGGGAGACCGGCGGCCAGCAACGCCGGGTAACTGAACAGCGAGGCCAGACCCGCAATCGAACCGGCGAGCCCGGAGGCGACCCCCGCTCCGGCGAGCAGAACAACGGAGCCGACCCCCACGCGACCTCCCTCTCAGGGCGAACGCGCACATCCTGCCCCGTTCCCGTCTCACATCCAAAACAGCGTCTACATGGAGAGACTGATGTGAGTGAGCGTCAGAATTACGGCTTCAGGCTCACCCGGATGCCGACCGTCCCCTTCTCGCCCCGGCGCAACCGGCTGCCGAGGAGGGTGAGACGGCCGATGACGCCGTACTTCTTGGCGATGAGCTGCCGGTAGCGGGCCGTGGTGGCCGTGTCGCAGATCTCGGCGGTGGCGGGGATCTGTTCGCCGGTCGGGTTGCCGCGCAGGTCGCAGGGACCGACGAGGATGTCGGCGCGGGCCCGGATCCGCTTCACCTTCCAGGAGTCCGCAGGGGTCCAGACACCGAGCGAGTCGCCGTCGCGTACCACCCACACCGGGGTGGCGACCGGAGTTCCGTTCCTGCGATAGCTGGTGATCAGCACATACTTGCCCGAACCGAGCCGGTCCAGCGAGACCTCGTCCATGCGGGGCAGTCTAGGCAGATGCCTTCCCGTATACGCAAAGGGCGCCGGTACGGACGTACGACCGTACCGGCACCCGGGATGCCCGCGAGAGACCGTCAGGACAGCTGGCCGTTGTAGTCGGGCAGCTTGAAGGTGCGCTCGGCGTGACCGCCGACCAGGTCGGAGTCGTTGTTGCCGACGTTCGCGATGATGGTGTACCCCTGCGACTCGATCGCCGCGCGCTTGCTGGTCTTGTACGCGCTCACCTCGTCGAACAGGTCCGGCAGATCACGCACGTACAGTCCGTCGACCGGGTAGCCCACGGTCTTGAGGTTCCACTCGGTCACGTCCTCGATGATGCCGGGGCGCGCGGTGATGAAGAAGACGGAGACACCGCGGGACTTCGCGTACTTCGCCAGCGCCAGGGAGGGCTGTACCGCCGGGGTGGGCAGCTGGTACCAGGGGTGGAAGTACGTCTCCAGCGTGGTGTTGTCGATGTCGAAGACGATCGCGAGCTTCTGCCCGGATGCGTTCGCTGTGCGCTGCTGGACGTACGGCACCGCCTGGTCGATGACCGCCTTCACGTCCGCCTGCCAGGTGGCGTAGTCGACCCCGGAGCTCTGCGTCGCGGCCACACTCACGGTCGTCTCTGCCGGAGCCGCGGAGGCGGTCTGCGCGGCAGTGACCGTGCCGCCGATACCGAGCGCCACGACCGCCGAGACCGCGCCGATCCGCCCGCCCACACCACGTCCTGTCATGCCCGTCCCTTCTCTCGTGTGAAAGCGGCGACGGTGCGTCGACCATGGCCGCGCCCGTCATGTTCACGTCCAAGGATGGACCGCAGGCCACGGAAAAGTTACCGGCTGGTTGACAGTTACTCTTGAGTACCCCTCACTTTTTTGGCGGGCGATCATCCGCGCAGGAGAGCGAGGAACCGGCGCGCGAAGAGGTAGGCGTCTCCGGGCCAGCGGGCCGAGACATAGCGGCCGTCCTCCACCACGAACGCATGGGTGTCGTCGCTCGCGGTGCCGCGCCGGGTGAGCACGCGGGGTCCGCGTTCGAACTGCGCACCCGGGTCGGCGAGAGCCGAGCGGACCTCGTCCTCCACGTACGCGGGATAGGTGCGGTAGTAGCGGCCGAGGCGCCAGGCCGTGGTGAGGTACGCGGTGCGTTCCATGTACTTCGGCAGACACGTCGTGCGGCTCCCGGCCAGCACACTGCGGCCGGTGTGCGAGTCACGGGTCCGGGCGAGGACCAGGACACCGTGGCAGATCGCTCCGACCGGCCGCTCGAGCGCCCAGAAGCGCGCGACCTGCCGCCGCAGCACCTCGGAGCCGAGGTACTGGCGCATGCCGGGCGCGTGTCCGCCCGGCAGGAGGAGCCCGTCGAAGCCAGTGACGTCCACGTCGGCCCAGGACTCGGTGGCCGCGAACTCACGGGCCACCGTGAGCTGTTCGTAGAAACGTTTGGGTTCGGGCTCGGCGCCGAGCTGCCCGAACAGCACTCCGGTCAGCAACCGGGGATCGGCGGTGGGAGGGGTTCCCGCCCGCTCGGTGGCGAAGACGACCTCGTGGCCCGCCTCGGTCAGCAGCCGCCAGGGCACCGCGACCTCGGTGACGTCGAAGTCGCGGTCCGGAACCGGCATCAGCACACGCATGTGCCCATCATGGCAGCCCGGTCGTGTGTTCATGACAGCCGCGCCGTATGCACAGGGAGCGGCGTATACACGGGGAGACGGTTCACCGACCGCCTTGTGCGGCATGATCCTCATGGGCGCGAGGGCAGGGGGCGAGGCGGTGACCTGGAATCGTGGGAGTGCGGTCCCTGCACAGACCGGGGGACGGCTGCTCGAAGTGGCCTGCGACGAGTCCGGATCCGACGGCGAGAACCTCACCAGCGGCAACACCGATGTCTTCGCCCACGCCAGTGTCCATCTGCCCCTCGCGTCGGCGGCCGAGTCCGTCCAGGAGATCCGTGACCGGATCCGTTCTCCCGCGGAGGAGTACAAGGCGACCCATCTGCTGCGGGAGAAGCACCGGTCGGTGCTGGAGTGGCTGCTCGGCGCCTCGGGGCCGTTGTACGGGCACGCCCATGTGCTGCTCGTGGAGAAGTCGTTCTTCGTCGTCGACCGGGTGGTGGAACTGCTGCTCGGTGACCCGGGACCGGCCCTCGTCCTCTTCCGCGGGAGCCGCGGCCGTGTCCGGGACGAGCCGTGGCAGCGCTTCCTGGAGGCGTCCAACGATCTGATGCGGGTCAGGAGCAACGGGGAACCCTCGGCTCCCGTCGACTCCTTCTTCCGCGCGGTCGACGCTCTGCGGCGGGCGCACCCGGACGGCGACGCGGGTGAGATCCTGGCACTCCTGAGCCGCTCGCATGACCGGGCCCGTGCCTACCGGACGCGGATCGTCGGGAGTCCGGCGGTCGTTCCCGTACTGAACCCCCTGGTGCCGGCGATCGTGCGCACCGCGGCGCACTGGGGTGCGGACGGACACCTCGTCTCGCTCGTCCACGACGAGCAGAACCTGCTCACCGCACAGCGCATCGCCTGGCTCAAGGAGACGGCCCGGCTTTTCGGGGTTCGGCTCGTCGACTCGCGACTTGATGCGCGGGTGCAGCTCGCCGACTTCCTCGCCGGCATCGCGCGGAAGATCGCCTCGGACGAACTGAACGGACGGGGCGATCCCACACTCACCGGGCTGCTGCGGCCCTATGTGGACAAGGACTCCGTATGGGGCGACGAGCGCAGTGGCGCGCTGCTCCGGGGGCCGTCGACCACACCAACGGCGTGAGCCCGGACATCTGTTGGTGAACGCACCGGCGGGGACGCACGTATGGAGAGAGGGCGCTCGACGACCGGAGCGCCCGGCGGTGGTGACGCCGTGCTGTTCGGGTTCGGGAGCCATGGATGAGGCATGCACGACGACGGATCGTCCAACGGGGGGCGCGCATCGCGGCCGTCGGAGGGCTGCTCATGGGAGGCCTGATGGTCACCCAGGCCCTGGCGAGCGAACCGTCCGGCACGCAGACTCCCGAGGGCACGACCGCGCAGACCGCCTCCGGGACGGGTTCCACACTGGTGTCACGGCTCGGCACCTCGCGTACCGCGGGCAGCTGGGTCGCCTCCGACGGGAAGCCCGTCGTCGCCGTGACCGACAAGGCCGCTGCCGCCGAGGTGACGGCGGCCGGGGCCCGGGCCAAGCTCGTCCGGCACAGTATGGGCGAGCTCAAGTCCGCGACGAAGAGCCTGAGTTCGGCGCCCAGGGTGTCGGGCACCGCCTGGTTCGTGGACTACAGGACCAACAAGGTGGTGGTGCAGGGCGACAGCACGGTCTCCTCGTCCGACTGGTCCCGTATGACGAAACTCGCGGGCAGCATCGGGGACTTCGTGCAGATGGAGCGCACCCAGGGGAAGTTCACCACCCGGGTGAACGGCGCCCAGCCCATCTTCTCGACCAGCGGCCGCTGTTCGGCGGGTTTCAACGTGACCAAGGGCCAGAGCGAGTTCATCCTGACCGCCGGACACTGCGGACCCGGCGGCACGCTCTGGTTCTCCGACAACACGGGTCGAACGCAGCTGGGCCGGACCGTCTCGTCGGAGTTCCCCGGCGAGGGCGACTTCTCGCTCATCCGGTACGAGAACGGTCAGGCGACCCCCGGTGACAATGTCGTGGCCATCGGGGGCGGCCGGGGTGTGCGCATCACCGCGACCGGGGATCCGGTGGTCGGTGAGAAGGTCTTCCGCAGCGGGAGCACCAGCGGTCTGCACGACGGCCAGGTCACCGCGCTCAACGCGACGGTGAACTACCCCGAGGGCTCGGTCACGGGCCTCATCCAGACCACGGTGTGCGCCGAACCGGGCGACAGCGGCGGGCCGTTGTTCTCCGAGGGCATCGCGCTCGGGGTGACGTCGGGCGGCAGCGGGGACTGTCAGTCGGGCGGTACTACGTTCTTCCAGCCGATCACCGCGGCGATGGCCGCGCTGGGGGTGCAGCTGACCGGGCAGCCGCAGGCGTCGGCCGGTGCGACCGCCCCGGCGTCCGCGGCCCCCGCGCCGAACGCCTCGCCCTCCCGGCAGAGTGCGGCCATCGCGCCCGGGTCGGCGGCCCCGGGGTCCGCGGCTCCAGGGGCGGTCCAGCAGGTCGGCGCCACCGACACCGGGGACACCTTGCTGTCCCGGCTCACCGACCCGCGGAACATCGGGCCGGGCCTGCTGGTCATCGCGGGCAGCCTCGTCGCCCTGGTGGCGACCCGCTACATCCGCACGGAACAGGAACGCAACGCCTACCGGCGCGCCTACTCGGGCACTTGGGGCTGAGCCCGGCGCGAGAACGCCGGTGAGAAGGCGCTGAGACGGGACTTCCCGCCCCCGGGCACGCGTCCGGGGGCGGGACACAGACCGAGTTCGTCGCAGACGGGGAGCACGCGGCCAGGTCATACGCGGTAACGACCGCGGGCCGGCGGAGAAAAGGTCAGGCCGCCTGCGTGGGCTGCGGGGAGGCCGCCGCCCATTCCATGACGAGCCGCTGGTACTCCCGCCGCTCCTCCATGTTCAGCGTCCCGCCGCTACGGAACCACAGCGCCCGGATCTCCTCGTTGACCTCGTCGGCGGAGCGTTCCGCTGCGGGTTCAGGAGTGGTGGACATGGCGTGAAGCATACGGGGATCGACGTGAAGGCGATGTGAGCAATCAGGCGCCTTCCGGCATTCCGGACCGTGAAGCTGATCACTCCGCGCGGAACGGGGCACGTCACCCCGCCACTACGCCGAGGACCAGCACTTGGATGGCCAGCACCGCCGCTCCACGTGCCCAGTCGTGGAAGTCGGAGACCTTGGTCTCCAGGCCGATCGGGGCGGCCATCGGGTGCCGGTTGACGCGGATCGCCTCGTCCACCGCCTCCCCCGCCACATCGATCAGGCCGACGCCCTCTCCGGCCAGAAGAATCTTCTGCGGCATCGCGAAGTTGGCGATCTGGGCGAGCAGCGTGCCCAGGGCCCGTGCCGCCTCGTCGATGACACGGGAACACATCGGCTCGCCCGCGGCGGCGAGGCCGAGGATCTCCTCGTACGTCATGTCGCGGCCCGTGGCGGCCCGGATCTGGTAGCGGATGCTGGGGATGGTCAGCAGCGAGACGGCGCTGCCGCGTTCACCGGCGGGCGTGAGCGGGCCGTACGGGTTGACGATCCAGTGCCGCCCGAAGCCACGGTCCTCCCCGGCGCACGACACCCGCTTGCCGCCCAGGACGAGGCCGTATCCGATGCCGGCGCCGATGGTGAGGACGACGAAACGATCCAGACCCCGCCCCGCGCCGAACCAGGTCTCGGCCTCGACCAGGGCGGCGACGTCGTTCTCGACGACCACGGGCAGCCCGGTGCGCTCCTCGACGAGCTCGGCCAGCGGGACGTCGCGCCACAGCAGGAAGGGGGACTCCTTGACCACGGCACGGTCCTGGACGAGGCCGCCGACGCCGATGCCGATGCCCGCGAGCGCCGGGAACCGCACGGCGAGTTCGGCGGTCATCCCGGCCAGGAGGTCGGCGACGTCCTCGGGTTCATGGCCGGCGAGCGGCCGGTCGAGCCGGGCGACGATGTCACTCCTGAGCGTGGTGACGACGCCGTAGACCATGTCTTCTGTGATCTTGAAACCGATGAAGGCACGGGATTCGGCGACCACGTCCAGCGGTTGCGAGGGGCGTCCCTGGCGCCCCTCCGCCAGGAGGCCTCCGTCGGGGACCTCGACCAGCAGGCCGGACTCGATCAGCGGCTTGGTGAGCCGGGTGAGACTGCCGGCCGAGAGGTTGAGGCGCCGCGCGAGTTCGGTGCGCGAGAGCCGGCCGTGGACGAGCACCTCGATCGCCACGGCACGCTCACCGGGGCTCAGGGGCAGCCAGCTGGCGGCACGTGTGGACATGGGGGTCAGACTCCGAAACTATTTCTTTTGGCATGGAACTAATGATGGGCACTCTACGTCGGGAACCCGGCTCCTGAAACCATCTGCGCAGACATCTTGACGAGAGGATTCTTCCGCCTCAAAAGTAAGTGGGCATCGAGGACGAGCCGCCAACGAGGAGCCACCGATGACCGTCGCCTCCAGTAGCCCTCCGTCGCGTCTGCCGCTGCACGGCGCCGCGGAGGCACGGACCACAGCGAGGGCGCCAACCCGGCCAACGCGCAGGTCGCCTCCGGCAGGGCGGCGACCGCCTTCGACGGCGCCTGGAACTTCACGACGTCCTCCTTCCCGATCACCGACTACGTGGCGGACGTGTTCGCGCTCATGCACCCCGCCATGCAGGACATCTACGCCAACGACGCGCCGGTGAGCGGACTCGACAGGACCAACAGTCAGATCAATCCGATCCTCTCCCAGTGAAGGGCACGCATTTCATGACGTTCTCGCTCGGCATCGTCGGCGCCGGCCAGTTCTCGGGCCAGTTCGCCACACTGTTCCAGGCCCACCCCGGCGTCGGCGACGTCTACGTCACCGACCTCCTGCCCGAAAGGGCCGGGCAACTCGCCGCCGCCCAGGGACTCGCGGGCACCTTCGTCTCGTACGAGGCCATGCTGGAGTCGAAGGCGGTCGACGCGGTGGCGATCTTCACCCAGCGCTGGACCCACGGCCCCCTGGTGGTCCAGGGGCTGAACGCCGGCAAGCACGTGTACTCCGCCGTCCCGATGGCGATCAGCACGGAGGAGACAGCGGCCATCATCGACACGGTCAAAGCAACCGGGCTGACCTACATGATGGGTGAGACGAGCCAGTACAACCCGGCGACCGTGCACGCCCGCAACCAGATCGCCGAGGGCGCCTTCGGACGGCTCTTCTACGCCGAGGGCGACTACGTCCACGACATGGACCTGGGGTTCTACGAGGCGTACCAGTACAGCGGCGGCGAGAACTGGAAGGCGACCGCCAGCTATCCCCCGCTGCTCTACCCGACCCACTCGGTGGGCGGTGTGCTCGGCGCCTGGAGGACGCACGCGGTGAGCGTGTCCGCGATCGGGGTGCGCGACGAGCGCGGGGACGGCGTGTTCGACAAGGACGTCAGCCAGTTCGGCAACGACTTCTCCAACGCCAGCGCGCTGTTCGAGGTGGCGGGCGGCGGCTCGTTCCGTACGAACGAGTTCCGGCGCGTCGGTTACCCCTCGCACATCCGGGAGTCGCGTTTCCGGTTCTTCGGCACCGAGGCGAGCATGGAGCAACTCGCCACGGTGGCCCTGTGGCAGGACAAGAAGGGGGTGAAGGACATCAGCGAACTGCTGGAGCCCAAGCCCACCATGTCCCCCGACGACCCGTCGCTCCAGCACATCGCCCCTGACCTGCGGGCCGCCTTCACCTCCGGTTCGGCTCCGGTGCACGACCGGTCACGGCTGCCGCGGGAGTTCGACAACCTGCACAACGGGCACGAGGGAAGCCACCACTTCCTGGTGGACGACTTCGTGACGGCCGTGAACACCCGGACCCTGCCGTCCGTGAACGCCTGGGTCGCGGCCCGCTACACGCTGCCGGGGATCGTCGCTCACGAGTCGGCGCTGAAGGGCGGAGTCCGGCTGGAGATCCCGGACTTCGGGGACGCACCGGCCTGACCCCCTTGCGTGGTCCGGCCGTTCACGCGAACGGCCGGACCGTGCGCACCTCAGGTGCCGGGCTTGCGGCCGTAGACGAAGACGTCGTCGCCGGTCTTCAGCAGCGACCAGTACTTCTTGGCGTCGGTCTTGGTCATGTTGACGCAGCCGTGCGAGCCGGGCGGGTTCCACATGCTGAGGCCGACGGAGTGGAAGGCCTGTCCGCCGTCGAAGAACTGGCTGTAGGGCATGGGCACGTGGTAGACGCTGGACACGTGGTCGATGTCCCGCCAGTAGATCCTCTTCAGTCCGGTGCGGGTCTCGTAACCGTCGCGGCCGGTGCGGACCGGGACGGGGCCGTAGACGAGACGGTTGCCGTCCTGGATCCAGCTGAGCTGGAGCGTGAGGTTGACGCAGGCGACGCGGCCCTTGTTGACGGGGCACCTCCCGTCCCTGTTGGGGTTGTTCCCCACGGCCTTCTGCTTGTTCATGAGGTCCATCACGCCCCAGGTGACGGAGCCCGCATAGCCGATGGCCGGAGTGATGCCGTGCTTGTTCTGGAACGCCTGGATCGCCTTGCAGTCGGCGGCGGACTGCCTGCCGTCGACCGGCCGGCCGAGGAACTTCTCGACCTGCTTCTGATACGGGCCGGTCTGTGTGGTGCAGCTCGCGGCGTCCGCGGGCGCCGTACCGAGCACGAGCGTGAGCGGAGCCACCAGAGCGGTGACTCCAAGTGCGACGGCTCCCCGTCTGCGTATGTCCCCCATGGCAGGCCTTTCGTCGTGGGCACGGGTTCCTGCGCGGTGCGCCTCCCGTACATGGCGCGTTCCTGCCAGATTGACCGGCCACGGGACACATCGGTTGTAGTGCGGATCGGACTGCGACAAAACGGTGACATTCCGCCTCGGCGGCGCGCGGTGCACCGGAGGGAAGCCGACGGCCGGGATCCGGTCAGAGGTCAGTGGCCGGGATGCTGACCACGATGCGGGCTCCGGGGGCGTTGTCCTCGATGCGGATGTGGCCGCCGTGGGCGGCGACGACGTCGTGGACGATCGCCAGGCCGAGGCCGCTGCCGCCGGTGTCCCGGGCGCGGGCCCCGTCCAGCCTGGTGAAGCGGTCGAAGACGCGGCTCCGGTCGGCCTCCGGGATACCGGGGCCGTCGTCGGCGACGACGAGGCCCGCGCTGCCGTCATGGACGCACAGGCTCACCTCGATCCGTTCGACGGCGTACCGGATGGCGTTGTCCAGCAGGTTGCACACGACTCGGCCCAGAGCATCGCCGTCACCGTTCACACGGGCCGCGCTGACGGCGCGCTGGTCGATGACGAGAGCGGTGCGCCGACGGGCGTGGCTGACCTCGTGGAAGACGATCTCCTCCAGGTCCACGGGGCGTTTGCGCAGCCGGGGCCGGGCATCCAGGCGGGCCAGCCCCACGAGGTTGTCGACGAGCCGGGACAGCCGCTCGCTCTCCTCTATCAGAGCGGGCCCGCGGGCGCGCCAGTCCGCCGAGCCGGGGTGCCGGACGGCCACCTCCAACTGGGTGTGCAGGCTGCTCAGCGGGCTGCGCAGCTCGTGGGCGGCGTCCGCGACGAACTGCCGCTGCCGCTGCGTCGAGACGTCCAGCCGGGCGAGCAGGTCGTTGAGGGTACGCGCCAGCCTGCCCAGCGCGTCGTCGGCGGGCGGTACGTCCAGACGGCGGCCCAGGTCACAGGCGGTGATCTCGGCGGTCTGGGCGCGCAGGGCCTCCACGGGCCGCAGGGCCCGGCCGGTCAGCAGCCAGACGACGCCGGTGAGCACGGCGACGGCCGACGGTACGGCGATGGCCAGGCCCACGGTGAGCTGGGCCAGGTTGTGTTTCACGGCCGCGGTGGGTACGGCGACGTACACGGTCACCGGGCTGCGGCTGCTTCCGGCGGCGAGGGCCACCGCGCGCCAGGTGCCGTCCCCGTTCAGGGGCAGGCCGTGCACGCTGTGGGCCTGTGGTGTGCCGGAGGAGGTCGGTGCGAAGTCGAACAGCGCCCGTTTGCCCGCCAGGTTCGCCGAACTGGACAGCACGGCACCCCGGGCGCCGATGACCTGGACCGCGGTATCGCCGTCGCCGGAGGCCGGAAGGGTACGGGCGAGGCTGCCGTTGTCGACGTTCGCGGCGATGACCTGGGCCCGCTGGAGCGCGGTCTGGTCGAGCCCGGTGATCAGGCTCATGCGCAGCCAGACGACCAGCAGGCAGGCCGCGCCGACCAGAGCCACGGCGATGATCAGGGCCGCCGCGGCGGTCAGCCTGAGGCGCAGGGAGCGCCGGGCCCACCACGCGGGGACGGTGATGCCCACCGGTTCACCTCCCGGTGCCGCTCAGACGGTAGCCGGCTCCACGGACGGTCTCGATCGTCCGGCGCCCGAACGGTGCGTCGATCTTGCGCCGGAGATAGCCGATGTAGACCTCGACGATGTTGGTGTCCCCGTCGAAGCTCTCGTCCCAGACGTGGTCGAGGATGGCCGTCTTGCTGACCACCTCGTCGGGATGCCGGAGCAGGAATTCCAGGAGCGTGAACTCGCGTGCGGTCAGGGTGATCTCCCGGCCCGCCCGGTGGCAGCGGCGTCGGGCCGGGTCCAGAGCGAGGTCGCCGGCCGCCAGCACGGCGGGCCTGGCGGGCGCCCCGCGGCGCAGCAGCGCCCGCAGATGAGCAACCAGCACCACATAGGAGAACGGCTTGCTCAGGTAGTCGTCGGCCCCGAGGTCGAGGGCGTCGGCCTCGTCGTACTCGCCGTCCTTCGCGCTGAGGATGAGCACGGGCGTCCACACACTGGCAGCCCGCAGCCGCTTGAGGACCTCGTATCCCGAAAGGCCGGGCAGCATCAGATCCAGCACGATCACGTCGTGCGGCTCGTGGACGGCCCGCCACAGCCCGTCGACGCCGTCGTAGACGACATCGGCGACGAAACCCTCCTCGGCGAGCCCATGGGCGATCGCCGCGGCGAGCCCCCGTTCGTCCTCGATCACCAGCACTCGCATGACCGACCTCTCTTCCACCCTACGAAGAGATGGTCACGGCCGCGCGCCGGGTACGCCCGGTGACGGCACCCCTCCGGGTGGTCACCAGATGCCCCTCCTTTCTCAGGCTCCTCTCAGCGACCGTGCCGCAGGCTGAGATCAACGGGATGAATCTGGGCTTCGTGCCCGTCAGCCGAAGGAGAGACACATGACGATCGTCCGACGCAGGGTCGCACTCATCGCCGGCACGATGCTGCTGGCCGGCGCGGCGAGCAGCGGTGTCGCGATGGCGAGCACGCCCACAGTGGCGCCGACGGTGGCGCACACCAACATCCAGACGAACCACGGCTGCGGCTGGGGTGGCTGGAACAGCTGGGGCAACAACTGGGGCAACAACTGGGGCGGCTGGCGAGGCGGCTGCAACTTCCGTGGCGGCTTCAACCACGGCTTCGGCAACGGCTTCTTCTTCAACCGCGGCTTCAACGGCTTCGGCTTCAACCGCGGCTTCAACGGCTTCGGCTTCAACGGCTTCAACGGCTTCAACGGCTTCGGCTTCGGTGGCTTCAGGGGCGGCTTCGGAGGCTTCGGAGGCTTCGGAGGCTTCGGAGGGTACTGACAGCATCTGATCGCATCGCCGCGTGCCGGTCCGGGCCGCTGTGCCCGGACCGGCGCGTGCCGTCGGGGCCAGGCCCGGAGCCCGTGCCCACCACCGATCACGCCTCAGGCGGCCGCGCGCACCCGGTCCCGGTGGGCGCGGACGAGGTCCGCGTACCGGTGTCCGCTGCCCTTGATCGTACGGACCTGGCTGCGGTAGTCGACGTGGACCAGCCCGAAGCGCTTGTCGTAGCCGTACGCCCACTCGAAATTGTCCAGCAGTGACCAGGCGAAGTACCCGGCCAGCGGGGCACCCTTGCGGGCCGCCGAGGCACAGGCGGCAAGATGCCGCACCAGATAGTCCTGGCGCTCGGGGTCCTCGACGGTGCCGTCGGGGTGTACGACGTCGGGGAAGGCGGAGCCGTTCTCGGTGACGTACAGCTTGCGGGCGCCGTATTCGTGGGTGAGGCGCAGCAACAGGGTCTCGATGCCGCTCGCGTCGATCTCCCAGTCCATGCCGGTGCGCGGTACGCGGGGGCGGCGCACCGCGCGGGCGCGGGGGGCGGGGCCTGTGGGGTCGTCGGCGACGGTGGCCGGGAAGTAGTAGTTCAGGCCCAGCCAGTCCAGGGGCGCAGCGATCGTCTCCGGGTCACCCGGGCGCTCGGGCAGTTCTACGCCGTAGACCTCACGCATGTCCGCCGGGAAGCCGCGGCCGTGGACCGGGTCCAGCCACCAGCGGTTGACGTGGCCGTCGTGGCGGCGAGCGGCCGCCTCGTCCTCCGGGCGGTCGCTGGCCGCGAACACCGTGGAGAGGTTGTTGACGATGCCGACCTCGGCAGCCGGGGCGGCCGCGCGGATCGCCCGGGTGGCCAGGCCGTGGCCGAGGAGCAGGTGGTAGGAGGCGCGGATCGCGGCGGTCAGATCGGTGAGGCCGGGAGCCATCCGGCCTTCGAGGTGACCGATCCAGGCCGAGCACAGGGGTTCGTTGAGGGTGGCCCAGTGTGTGACGCGGTCCCCGAGCCGTTCGGCGACGGCCGCCGCGTACGCGGCGAAGTGCTCGGCCGTGTCCCGTTCGGGCCAGCCGCCCCGGTCCTGGAGCACCTGCGGCAGGTCCCAGTGGTAGAGGGTGACGGACGGGGTGATGCCGGCCTCCAGCAGCGCGTCGGTCAACTCGTCGTAGAACGCGAGGCCCTTGGGGTTCACCGGGCCGTCGCCGCCCGGCATCACCCGGGGCCAGGCGATGGACAGCCGGTAGGCGTTGGTGCCGAGTTGCTTCATCAACCCGATGTCCTCGCGCCAGCGGTGATAGTGGTCGCAGGCGACGTCGCCGTGGTCGTCGTTGTCGATCTTTCCCGGGGTGTGCGAGAAGGTGTCCCAGATCGACGGGGAGCGGCCGTCCTCGGCGACGGCCCCTTCGATCTGGTACGCCGATGTGGCCGTGCCCCACAGGAAGTCGTTCGGGAGTGCGGCGAGGTCGATGCGTTCGGACACGTAAGTCCCTTCGGAACGGGGCGGGTTCACTTGACGGCGCCCGCCGTCAGTCCCGCGACGAGATAGCGCTGGAGCAGCAGGAAGCCCGCGACCACGGGAACGCTCACCACCAGCGACGCGGCCATGATCTGGTTCCAGTAGACGTCGTTGAGCGTGGAGTAGCCCTGAAGGCCGACCGCGAGGGTGCGGGTGGTGTCGTTGGTCATCACGGAGGCGAAGAGCACCTCGCCCCAGGCGGTCATGAAGGCGTAGACGGCGACCGCGACGATGCCGGGGATCGCGGCCGGCACGACGATTCTGAACAGGGCGCCGAGCGGTCCACAGCCGTCCACCAGCGCCGCCTCGTCCAGGTCCTTCGGCACCGAGTCGAAGTACCCGATCAGCATCCAGATCGAGAACGGGAGGGAGAAGGTGAGGTAGGTCAGGATCAGACCGCCGCGCGAGCCGAACAGGGCGATGCCGGTGGCGTTGCCGATGTTCACGTAGAGGAGGAACAGAGGCAGAAGGAAGAGGATGCCGGGGAACATCTGCGTCGAGAGCACGGTGACCGTGAAGACCCGCTTGCCGCGGAAGGTGTAGCGGCTGACTGCGTACGCCGCGAACACCGCGATGACCACCGAGCAGACGGTCGCCGAGCCCGCCACGATCAGCGAGTTCACGAAGTACTCCGCGAGCGGCACCGTCGACCAGATGTCGATGTACGGGCGGATCGTCAGGCCGCTGGGCAGCCAGCGGAACTTGCCCGTCACATCGGCCAGCGGCTTCAGGGAGCTGGAGATCATCACGTACACCGGCACCAGGACGAAGCCGGTGAGCAGCGTGAGGAAGATCCGCCGGGTCCAGAGGAAGGAGCGCGGCGGGGCCATCGGGGAACCGGGGCTATACATCGGCGGTCCTCCGTCCGCGCGAGGTGAGCAGGAGGTAGACGCCCGTCACGACGAGCAGGAAGAGCAGCAGCAGGACGGACATCGCGGAGCCGGTGCCGAAGTTCCAGGTGACGAACGAGGCCTGGTAGATGTGGACCGAGATGAGGTCGGCGGCTTCGGGGGCGGACTTGCCGAACAGGACGTACGGCGTGTTGAAGTCGTTGAAGGTCCACAGGAACAGGACCAGGACCAGTACTTGGTTGACGGGGCGCAGTGACGGGAGCGTGATGCGGCGGATCTGCTGCCACAGCCCGGCTCCGTCCAGGGCGGCCGCCTCGTAGAGCTCGCGTGGGATGTTCTGCAGTCCGGCCATGACGATGAGGAAGGCGAACGGCCAGCCCTTCCACACCGATACGACGAGCAGGGCGACGAAGCTGTTGTCGCCGATGAGCCAGAAGGACGGCTTGCCGGTGAGGTGCAGCTGGTCGTGCAGGACATGGTTCACCAGGCCGTTGTCGTGCTGGAACATGAACACCCAGGTGATGACGGCCGCGTAGACGGGCAGTGCGTAGGGGACGAGGAAGAGCGCCCTGAGCAGGCCGCGGCCCCGGAAGGTGTCCTGCATGCAGATGGCGGCGGCCGTGCCGATGAGCCAGCACAGGCCGACCGACAGCAGGGTGAAGCCGACGGTGACGAAGAAGGAGTGCAGCAGTGCTTCGCCGACGGGGGCGTCGAAGTCCACCGACACCTTGTAGTTGTCGAGGCCGGACCAGGGGGCGCTGCCCCAGTCGCGGATGTAGAACTGCGTGAGCTCCTTGAAGCTCATCACGATGCCGATCACCATCGGCACCAGGTGGACCAGGAGTTCGAGCAGCAGGGCGGGCAGGAGCAGCAGATACGGCAGTCCGATGCGGCGGATCCGCCCGGTGCGGCGCGGGTCGCGCGCCGCACCGGGGGAACTCCTGCGCACCGTGCTCTCGCCCACCTCGACGGTGGTCGTCATCGTGCTCACTTCGCCGGCATCTGCTGCTGGGCCTTGAGGAGCGCCGCCTTCACCGAGTCGGTGGTCACCGGGCGTCCGGCGGCGGCGTCCGCGAACAGGCCCTTCACGGCCGTACCGACCGCCGTCTCGAACTGCGACTCCTCGGCGACCTGGGGCAGCGCGGCGGCACTGGTGGCCAGGGTGTCCTTGAGGACGGCGTTCGCGGGGGTGGTGAACGCGGCGTCCGACTGGGCCGACTTGACCGGCGGGATGGAGCTGTACTCCTTGTTGAGGATCTTCTGCTCCTCGTCGCCGGTCATGAACTTCACGAACTTCGTGGCGCCGTCGAGGTTGTGGGTGTTCTTGAAGACCGCGAGGTTGATGCCCGCGACCATCGAGTTGACCTGGGTGCCGGTGCCGGGGGTGCCGGACTGCACGGGCACCGGGGCGATGCCGTACTTGTCCTCGCTCATGCCCTGCGAGGTGAGGTTGGCGGTCGCGGACTGCCACAGCAGCATCGCCTGCTTGCCCTTGGCGAAGTCGCTGACGGACTGGTTCTGCGCGTACTCGGCGTCGCCGGTCGGGACCACCTTGTCCTTGGCCATCAGGTCGACGTACTGCTTGACCGCCGCGACCACGCCGTCGCCCGTGAAGTCGGGCTTGCCGTCGGCGGTGAAGAAGTCGGCGCCGTGCTGCTTGGCGAAGACGAAGACGTGGTGGATGTTCTCCGCCAGGTTCGAACCCTCGGCGCCGAGGGCCGACTTGCCCTTCGCGGATATCTTCCTGCCGTCGGCGATCAGCTCGTCCCAGGTGGCCGGGGGCTTGGCGATGCCGGCGTCGGCGAAGATCTGCTTGTTGTAGTAGAGCGCGTACGCCATCGAGTACAACGGCACGGCCGCCGGGTCCTTGCCCTGCGCGCCGGTCGAGCCGAGCGCCGAGTCGACGAAGCGGTCCTTGCCGCCGATCTTCCCGAGGTTCTTGGCGTCCCAGGGCAGCAGCGCGCCGGTGGCCTGAAGGGAGGCGCTCCAGGTGTTGCCGATGTTCAGCACGTCGGGGCCCTGACCGGACGTGGTCGCGGTGAGGATGCGGTTGAGCAGGTCCGACCAGGGAACGACCTCCAGCTTCACCTTGATGCCGGTCTGCTTCTCGAACTTGTCGAGCTCCGGCTGGAGGACCTTCTTGTCGACCTCGATGCTCGCGCCCTGGTTGGACGCCCAGTACGTGAGCGTCTTCGGCGAGTCGTTCGACCCGCCGCCCGTCGACGATCCGCCTCCGCAGGCCGAGGCGGCAAGGGCGAGAGACAGGGTGACGGCGCCTGTGGCCGCGGCTCGGATGCTGCGCATGGTTCGACTCCCGAATCCCATCAGGGCTTAATTTAGGACGTGAGTTAAACGGGGACAGGTAGGCGCGTCAAGGGTTTCAACACACTTCAGTGATTCCGGTCCCGCCCCTTGACCGCCCCGGTTGAAGGGATGAACCATTCAGCGGCGAGAGAGCGCTCCCCGCCCCCACACCGTTCACTTCCTGAACCTGGAGAGCCGCCCATGCCCCCTGTTTCCCCTTCCGTCGGCCGCAGAACCGTCCTCGGCGCCGCGGCAGCGGCCGCCCCCGTCCTGGCGGGCCTGCCCACCCCGGCAGCGGCCGCCCCGTCGCGCAGGAGCCCGCGCGCCCTGCCCGGCGGCGGCGACCTCGGCCCGAACGTCCTTGTCTTCGACCCCGCCACACCCGGCATCCAGGAGAAGCTCGACGAGGTCTTCCGGAGGCAGGAGTCGGCGCAGTTCGGCACGGGGCGCTACGCACTGCTGTTCAAGCCCGGCACCTATCGCGGCCTCAATGCCCAGATCGGCTTCTACACCTCCATCGCCGGCCTGGGCCTGTCCCCCGACGACACGACCATCAACGGGGACGTGACGGTCGACGCGGGCTGGTTCAACGGCAACGCCACGCAGAACTTCTGGCGTTCGGCCGAGAATCTGGCCCTGGTCCCGGCCAACGGGACCAACCGGTGGGCCGTCGCCCAGGCGGCGCCCTTCCGCCGTATGCACGTCCGCGGCGGCATCGACCTCTCCCCCACCGGCTACGGCTGGGCGAGCGGCGGGTACATCGCCGACAGCCGGATCGACGGCCAGGTCGGGCCGTACTCGCAACAGCAGTGGTACACCCGCGACAGCGCGATCGGCAGCTGGCTCAACGGCGTGTGGAACATGGTGTTCTCGGGTGTCGAGGGCGCACCGGCGCAGAGCTTCCCGAATCCGCCGTACACCACGCTCGACACGACTCCCGTCTCCCGCGAGAAACCCTTCCTTCACTTCAGTGGCGGCGAGTTCCGCGTCTTCCTGCCCGAGAAACGGACGAACGCCCGCGGGGTCACCTGGGGCAACGGCACGCCGAGGGGCACCTCACTGCCGCTGTCGCGGTTCTACGTCGCCAGGCCCGGCGTCACCGCGGCCACGCTCGACCAGGCACTGGCCCAAGGACTTCACCTGCTGCTGACCCCGGGCATCTACCCCCTCGACCAGCCGATCCGGGTGAACCGCGCGAACACCGTCGTCCTGGGCCTGGGTTATGCCACCCTCGTCCCGGAGGGCGGCGTCACGGCCCTGAAGGTCGCCGATGTCGACGGCGTACGGCTGGCCGGATTCCTCATCGACGCCGGACCGGTCAACTCCGCCACGCTGCTCGAAGTCGGTCCGGCGGGCTCCACCAGGGACCACTCGGCCAACCCGACCACGGTCCAGGACGTGTTCGTGCGTATCGGCGGGGCGGGGGCGGGCAGGGCCACCACCAGCATGGTGATCAACAGCCGCCACACCATCGTCGACCACACCTGGGTCTGGCGGGCGGACCACGGCACCGGTGTCGGCTGGGACACCAACCGGGCCGACTACGGCATCGTCGTGGGCGGGGACGACGTCCTCGCCACGGGCCTGTTCGTCGAGCACTTCAACAAGTACGACGTGCAGTGGTACGGACAGCGGGGCCGCACCATCTTCTTCCAGAACGAGAAGGCGTACGACGCCCCGAACCAGGCCGCGATCCAGAACGGCCCGGTCAAGGGCTATGCCGCCTACAAGGTCGGCGACAACGTGACCACGCACGAAGCATGGGGTCTCGGCAGCTACTGCTATTACAACGTCGATCCCGGCATTGTGCAGCACCACGGCTTCGCCGCCCCGAACGCGCCGGGCGTCAGGTTCCACGACCTGCTGGTCGTCTCGCTCGGCGGCAACGGCCAGTACGAACACGTCATCAACGACACCGGAGCGCCCACCTCGGGCACCTCGACCACACCGTCGACGGTGGTCTCGTATGCCTGACAGCCCGGGTGCACAGGGGCCGCGCCCCGGAATGCGCCGGGGCGCGCGCCCGTCAGCGCTCCAGGAAGTCGAAGAGTTCCTCCCACCGGCGGGTGATCACCTCTGGAGCAAAGCGCCCCACGTTCTCCCGTGCCCGCTCCCCCATCGTGTCGCGCAGGTTCTCGTCGGCCATCAACCGTACGAGATGGCGGGCGAGTTCGGAGGTGTTGCCGTGCCGGGCCAGCAGACCGTCCTCTCCGTCCCTGACGATCTCGCGCACGCCCGGGGAACAGTCGAACGCGGCACATGGCACACCGCAGGCCATTGCTTCGAGCAGGACGAGCGGAAACCCCTCGCCGCGGGAGGACTGCACGAGAACGGACGACCGCCCGAGCGCCCCGGTCACGTCGTCGGTCTGCCCGGCCCACTCCACCGAGTCGTCCAGGCCGAGCTCCGTGCACTGCTGCCGCAGCGCGTCCTCGTGGTCGCCGGCCCCGTAGATGCGCAGGATCCAGCCGGGTTGCCGGGGCGCTGACTCGGCCCACACGTCCAGCAGCAGGTCGACGCCCTTGGCATGGCTGAGCCGCCCGATGCTGGCCACCACCTTCTCCGTGCGCGGCGACGGGGATCGGGGCGTCACCGGCAGGGGGTTGGGCATGAAACCGACGTTGTTGAGGCCCTCCCCGACCCAGAGGTCGGCGTCCTCCTGGGTGAGAACCAGCAGCCGGTCCACGCCCCCGTAGTACTTCTGCACGCGCTCGAAGCGCGAGGAGCGGCGGGAGGCCTCGAAGGACTCGTGGCTCATCCCGATGACCGGGTGTCCCGCGGTGTCCGCGAGCGCCACCCACTCCATGGCCCACACCTGGGTCACGATGATCACGGCGCCGGGCCGCGCGGCACGGAACACCCGGGACAGGCGCTCCGCGGCGGCGCGTCTGTCCGCCTCCTGCCGTCGGAGCGCCGGATCCCAGCGGCCGAACGGGGTGTGCGGCCGACGGCGGACGGGGGGCCGCCGGTCGTACAGGGTCTGCATCTCGAACGGCGGATTCCCGCCGAGGTCCATCGGTACGTCGGCCGGGGAGATGCCGATGACCTTCACCCGGTGGCCGCGTTCCGCGAACAGGCGGGCCATCTGGGCCTGCCAGCGGCCCACACCGCCGAGTTCGTTGACCTCGTTGGCGACGAAGATGATCTCACGCTGTGTCATCGGGCATCTCCCCCAGGGCCGAAGAAGCGGTCCACGATGCGAGCCGCCGCGTCCCCGTGGTCGTACTCGCCGTACTTGTCCACGAACTCCTTGAGCCGCGCCTCGTACCGGTCGCCCACGGCAGGCAGGTCGGACAGCGCGGTGAAGAGTTCGTCCTCGGTGCCCGCGACCGGACCCGGCGCCTCTTCGCGGAGGTCGAAGTACGTGCCGCGGATGTCCTGGGAGTACTCCTCCCAGTCGTAGGCGTAGAACACGAGCGGCCGGCGCAGCAGCGCATAGTCGAACATCACCGACGAGTAGTCGGTGATCACGGTGTCGGAGAGCAGGAGGAGCGGGGTGATGTCCGGTTCGCCCGTCACGTCGATCACTCGGCCCGCCACCGACGGCGGAAGGGTGACCCGGTTGAGGTAGTGGGAGCGGACCAGGAGCGTGTACCGGTCCCCGAAGCGGTCGGCGAAGCGTTCCACGTCGAAGGGGAACTCGAAGTCCCGTACGCCGCCGTCGGGACGGGCGCGGAAGGTGGGCGCGTACAGCACCACGCGGCGGTCCGGGCGGATGCCGAGGCGTTCTGCGAGCCGGCGCAGGGCCGGATCGGAGGCCTCCGGGTCCCGGGCCGCCCGCACGAGGGCGTCGTTGCGCGGATAGCCGGTGCGCAGCAGTTTTCGCTCGGGGATGCGGTAGGCGCGGGCGAGGGTGCGCACGTCGTGTTCGCTGCGGACCACGAAGTGGTCGAAGCGGTCCAGCGCCTCCTGGTAGGAGAGCTGTTCCTGTTCGGACATCACCCGGTAGCCGGGCTCGTCGAAGCCCATCCTTTTCAGGGCCGAGCCGTGCCACGTCTGGATGTAGGTGGTCTCCGGGCGTTTGGCCAGTCTGAAGGGGAAGCCCTGGTTGTCGATCCAGAACTCCGCCTGCGCCAGCGCCCTGAGGTAGCGCCAGGACCACCGGCGGACGAGTTCGACGTCCTTCGGGAAACCCTCGGGGCGGTCTCCCGAGTAGGCCCAGATGGCGGTGACGGGCAGCCGGCGGCGGCGCATTTCCTCGTGGATGGCCCGGGGGCTGTCGCTGTACTGCTTGCCGAGGTGGCTCTCGAAGACCACGGTGCCCTTGCGGACCGGGAGCAGCCGCAGCATGCGCTGGTAGGCCTGGACCTTGCGCCGGCCCGAGGCCAGGTCTCTCTTCACGGCGCGGAGCGTGCGGTAGGTGCCCTTGACGGTCCTGGCCGCAGAGCCGTGCAGATTGCGGTCCACGACGGCGCGTCCACGGCGGGCGGCCGTGCCGTGCTGGGTGAGCCGGAAGGCCAGATGCCCCTTGGCGGAGACCTGCGGTTCGAGCCGGTCCGCCACGAGCCGGCTGAGTCGGGGGCGTACGAGCACGGACGGGGCGTTCTCCAGATCGACGCGTCCGGCCGTGAGCCGGGTCGTGGTCCGCTTGCCGTTCGCGGTCAGATGCAGCCGGACGTCCCACACCTCGTCGACGACACCCAGCGGCCGGAAGCGACCGGTCAGCGGGACCGCGGCCTGCCAGGTGATCGCGTCGCCCGCGTGACGGACCGTACGCACCGGGAACCGGAAGGTCTGCAGGCTGCGGCGACGGGCGCGGAACTCCAGCTCGGCGGTGAGGCGTGCGTCCGCCGGCACGGTGTGCAGCGGGTTGACCACTGTGCCTTCGAGGACCACCAGGTCACCGCGGACGGCGTACTCGGTGAGCAGGTTGCGCAGGAACATCCGCTCCAGCGGTCTGCCGTGGTAACCAAGGCCGGTGACGTCCATGACGTCGCGCGCCTTCGGATCGTCCAGGTGTTGATCGCACCAGTAAACGCGACCGTCGCGCTCGGCGAGCGGCGCGGAGATCTTGTTCCGGTTGATCAGCGTGTCGACGGCCGGCATCAGGTTGTCCCAGTCCTCCTGCATCAGCAGGTAGGCGCAGATGGCGTGCACCCGGTCCAGTTGGCCGTACGCCGCCTCGGGGAAGTCCTGGACATAGCCGCGGGCGAGCTCCGCGAAGCGATGCCGGTAGTCGTTGTCGAGGAAGGGCAGGTCGCGGAGGTAGAGGACGAGGTCGTGCTTGAGGAACTTGGTGTCCTTGTGCAGCTTGAGCTCGTCGAGGCCGCGCCGGTCCAGTACGGCGTCGATACGGCGGTGGATCTCCAGCCGGTCGGTGAAGTTGTTGATCTCATGGCGCCGGTTGCTGATCGACTTGGTCGTGGTCTTCTCGGCCACGTGCCAGAAGTAGACAGTGTTGGGGATCAGGGTGATCCGTCCGGCCGCCAGATAGGCCTGCGCCGAGAACAGCAGGTCCTCGTAGTGGATGCCACGCGGGAAGGCGAGCCCGTTCTCGACGAGGAAGTCGCGCCGGTAGCACTTGTTCGTCGACAGGGTGTCGAAGACGAACAGGTCCGGCAGCTCGGCGATGGACTCGACGGTGCGAGTCGACCGGTACAGCCAGGGGTACCAGGGGATCCTCTTGTCGTGCCGGCTGTCGGTGTGCACCCGGACGCAGAGTCCCGAGACCAGGTCGGCACCGCTGCGGTCGGCCGCCTCCAGCATGTTGCGGCACGCGTTGGGCTCGAGGGCGTCGTCGCTGTCCAGGAACATGACGTACCGCCCGCGGGCCACGGCCATGCCCTGGTTTCGCGGCTCTCCGCAGCCGCCGCTGTTCTCGGACAGCCGGATCGCGCGTACGCGGCCGGGGTGGGCGGCGGCAAGGGACTGGGCGACCTCGTACGACTCGTCGGTCGAACAGTCGTCGGCGATGATCGCCTCTACGCTGCGCAGCGTCTGGTCGAGCACGGAGCGTACGGCTGCCGGGAGGCGCCGGGCGTCGTTGTAGACGATGACGACGACGCTGATGTCCGGCTCCGCCCCACCTGACTCGGGGGTATCGATCGACACGGCCACCTCTCGTCTCGGATGTCGGCTCTCCGGACGGCGGCCCCGTCACCGCTGCGGCTCTGCGGCGCCCGCGATGGCAACCCGCGGACAGGGGTGCGCCCCGGTTGGCTCTGGGCCGCCAACCCTACAACTCGTAGGGTTGCGTTCTGCAAATCGCGACGGGCGAGGGCGGCGCCCTGCCGCCCCTCCACGCTACGTGAAGGTGCCGGGGCTGGGCCCGCACCGGCGGTGGGGCGGGCGTGGCGATTCCATGACGAAACCCGAGTCCACCGGGGCGTCGGCCACGCCGCGGGCATGGCGATACGGCCGCACCGGTGCGGGAACACCGGACGCCGGGCGGCCGGATGTCCCGCATCAGTACGCCGGATAGTCCGGGCTCCACTGGGTCTGAGCGACCGCCTCGCGCAGCGCCTCCTCGGTCGCCTTCGGGGCCACCCCGTCCTCGACGGCGGCGAACGCCGCGGCCACCGCGATCTCCCGTGCCGCCTCCCGCATGCCGCCGAGCGGCGGCAGCAGCGGCGGCGGGCCCGGGAGACCGGCGGCCGCCTCGGTCGCCCGCCGGGCCACGGCACGCGCGGCGGCCACCAGCATCCGGTCGGTGACCCTGGTCGCCCCGCCGGCCGCCACCGCGAGTCCGATGGCCGGGAAGATGTACACGTTGTTGGCCTGTGCGACCGGAACCTCCCGGCCGTCCACCGTGAGCGGCGGAAACGGCGAACCGGTCGCAATGAGCGCCCTCCCGTCCGTCCAGCGGGCAAGATCCGCCGGCTCGGCCTCGGCGTGCGAGGTCGGGTTGGACAGCGGGAAGACGACGGGGCGCTCGCAGGTCGAGGCCATCTGGCGCACGATCTCCTCGGTGAACGCGCCATGCGCCGTCGACAGACCGATGAGCACCGTCGGCTCGACGCGGCGCACCACCTCGGCGAGCCCGGTGCCTTCCCAGCCGGCCACCTCGTCGTCCGCGCGTGTGTAGACCCGCTGCTCGTCGGTCAGGTCGGTGCGCGAGGCGGCGAGCAACCCGTCGACGTCGACGAACCAGAAGCGCCCCGCGGCCTCGGCCTCGGAGAGTCCTTCGTCGACGAGTGCGGCGCGGATCATGTCGGCGACGCCCACGGCGGCGGAACCCGCCCCCAGCACGACCAGCCGCTGCTCGGTCAGCGGCGTGCCGGCCACCTGACACGCCGTGGAGAGCGCCCCGAGCACGACCGCCGCCGTGCCCTGGATGTCGTCGTTGAAGGTGAGGAGCCGGTCGCGGTAGCGGGTGAGGATCGGCCGGGCGTGGACGGTGGCGAAGTCCTCCCACTGCAGCAGTGTGCCCGGCAGCTCCGCCTCGACGGCCGAGACGAACGCCTCGATCATCGCGTCGTACTCGGCACCGGTGAGCCGGTGCTCCCGTCTGCCCAGATAGCGCGGATCGGACAGCAACTGTTCGTTGTCGGTGCCGACGTCGAGCAGGATCGGCAGGGTGCGCGCCGGGGGAAGGCCGCCGATGGCGGTGTAGAGGCTGAGCTTGCCGATCGGGATGCCCATGCCGCCGACGCCCTGGTCGCCGAGACCGAGGATGCGCTGGCCGTCGGTGACGACGATGACGTCGACGGCACCCTTGTGCGGGCGGTTGTGCAGGATCTCGCGGAAACGGTCGCGGTCCTCCCAGGCCAGGAACAGGCCGCGGGGCCGCCGGTAGATCTCGCTGAAGCGGCGACACGCCTCCCCGACGGTCGGTGTGTAGACGATCGGGAGCAGCTCTTCCAGATGCTCGGTGACCAGGCGGTAGAAGAGCACCTCGTTGGTGTCCTGCAGTTGCCGCAGGTAGATGTGCCGGTTGAGCGGCTTGTCGTAGGCGAGGAACGCCTGGTGGGCACGGGCGACCTGCTCGTCCAGGGTCTCGACGGCGGGCGGCAGCAGCCCGTCCAGGCCGAGCGCCGCGCGTTCCTGGCGGGTGAAGGCCGTGCCCTTGTTGAGCAGCGGGTCGGCGAGGATCGCGGCGCCGCGGGCGGTGATCTGTCCGGTGATGTGGGTCATCGTACGGTCCAGTGAAGAGGGGTCGAGCATTCTCTTCCCTGTGTCCCGCTCGTGTACCGTCCGCACCGCCGGGAAGACGAAAGCCTTCACCTGTTCGCCGGACCGGAGTGCGGGCCCCGGTCGGATCGCAGCGAAGTGCTCCGACCGAACCTCGGCGAGCAACACGTCCGCCGCGCCGGACGCCCGTCGGGCGAAGCAGCCGTGGAGACCGGCACGGGACGCGTTCCGGCCAATTCACCGGCGCGGGGCGGGAATTCGGGCGCCGACATGACACGTTCACGGGGCATGGCGATCGTCCACCGCACCACCATGACCCCCACCAAGCTGGAGCACCTCGCCTCCTGGCTTCCCACCCAGCCCTGGTATCTCGGCACGGGCCGCACACCGGCGCTGTCCAAGAGCGGAGGGTTCCGGCTGGACGATCCGGAGGGGGAGGTCGGGATCGAGTTCATGGTGGCCACCGACGACTCCGGCGACCGGCCGGTCTCGTACCACGTACCGCTCAGTTACCGCGCCGCGCCCCTCGAAGGAGCCGAGCAGGGGCTCATCGGCACGTCCGAGCACGGCGTACTGGGACAGCGATGGATCTACGACGGCACTCACGACCCGGTGCTCGTCGCCCAGTTGCTGGAACTCCTGCAGGACCGCGCCGAACCGCAGGCGCAGAGCCTGACGGACACTCCCGACCCGTCGGTCGTCGTTCACTTCACCGGCACCGGTGTCGCCGGCGGCGTCCTCTCGACGACCGTGACCAACGGCCCCCACGACACCCGCCTCACCGTGGACACCGCAGCATCGGCGCCCGCCCGCCGGCTGGTCCTCCAGGTGAAGCGCGTCCTGCAGCCGGGCGACACTTCCCCGGCCGACGCCTCCGGCCATGTCACCGCGGGCTGGCGCTCCCCGGACGGCGGCGAGAACCGCGCCGTGTTCGCTCTCCTCCACGACACCGATTCCTGACCCGGCACGACCGGTTCAGGGCCCGGCTCGCGACGTCCGGCCCGTCTGCCCGTGGCAGACGGGCCGGACGTCAGTTATCCCGCCCGCAACGGGCCGGCCACCCGCACGTCTCCTCCATGACACGCACCGAACAAACAAGCGCAGGTTCTTACCAAGCCCCTGTATTGATCATGCACCGCCGCCGGGAAATGCCTACTTCTTCATAGTCGGATCGTCCGGTCGCGCCTTCCGCGAAGGCGGACCGACGCGACACCGAAGAGACAGCGGGAGTCCCGGAAGGCCACCCATGCTCAGCCCCCAGACCCAACCGACCGCAGCGCCGGGCGGCGACACGCCGACGGTCGTGACGAGCAGCGCCGCCACTGCTCACCCCCACGACGGAGAACAACCTCCCCGGGTCACACGGCCGCCCTACGAGCTACCGGTGCTACTGGCCATCACGGCGCTCGCGGCCGTCCTCTACACATGGGGCATCGAGCACAGCGTCTACCACACGTTCTACGCCGCCGCCGTGCGCAGCATGACCGACAACCCGGTCGCGTTCTTCTTCGGCTCGTTCGACCCGGGCAACTCCATCACCCTGGACAAACTGCCCGGATACCTGTGGCCACAGGCCCTGTCGGCCATGGTCTTCGGGTTTCACCCGTGGGCGTTGGTGCTGCCCCAGGCGATCGAGGGCGTGGCCTGCGTACTCCTGGTCCACCTGCTGGTACGCCGCTGGGCCGGTGTGGCGGCGGGACTGCTGGCCGCGGCGTTCCTGACGCTCACCCCGGTGACCGTGGGACTCGGCCGGTCGATAGTGGAGGACGCGCCGTTCGTCCTGCTGCTGCTCCTGGCCGCCGAGGCGACCGGGCGGGCCGTCGAGCGGGCCCGGCTGCGCACGCTTCTGCTCGCCGGGGTCTGGGTCGGGGTGGCCTTCCAGTGCAAGATGCTGGAGGCCTGGGCGGTCCTGCCGGCGTTGGCGGTCACCTACCTGGTAGCCGCGCCCACGACCCTGCGGCGCCGGGTCGGCCATGTCGCGGTGGCCGGTGCGGTCACCGTTGCGGTGTCGGTGTCCTGGATGGCCGTGGCGACGGTCGTCCCCGCACAGTCCCGTCCCTACATCGACGGCACCACGAACAACTCGGCCTTCGCCATGGTCGTCGGCTACAACTTCCTGACCCGGTTCAACGCCATAGGCGTCGACGCGGCCGACACGGGCAGCGTCGTCAGTGGGCAGGACATGCAGCCGGGCACCGGTACGGGCACGGACCGTGCGGGCGACAGCGACGGCACCGTGGCGTCGGACCGTACGAGCCACTCCGCGCACCGAGCCGGCGACAAGGGCCCCGGCATGGGCAACAGCGTGCTCAAGATGTTCAGCCCGGGGCTGGCCACCCAGACGGGGTGGCTGTACCCGCTGGCCGCGTGCGCCCTTCTGTGGGGTCTCGTGGTCGCGCGGCGCCGTCGCGTCGCCCGCACCGACCCCGCACTCGCCGGGTACGTGCTGTGGGGGGTGTGGCTGGCCACCTTCTTCGCCGCGTTCAGCTTCGGCAGCGTCACCGGTCACACGTACTACATGGGTGTCGTCGCCGTGGCGCTGTCGGCACTGAGCGGAGCCGGGCTGGTCCGGGCATGGCAGGCGTGCCGGTCCGGCGGCCGCCGCGCCTGGGTGCTGCCGGCGGTGACCGCCGCGAACGTCGTCTGGAGTGTGGCGCTGACGCAGCACTACCCCCACTTCATCGGCTGGATCGCGCCCGCCGCCGTCGCGCTCTGCGTCGTGTCCCTGGCGCTCGTCGGCGTCAGCCGTCGGCGCACGACCGACCGTCCGCGGGTTCTCGTGGCCGGACTGGCGGTCGGTCTCGCCGCGCTCCTGGTGATACCGGCCGCATGGTCGGCCTCGGCGCTCTCCCCGCATTACAACCAGGCAGGCGGCATGGGCAGGGTCGGACCCTCCAGCCGCCCGGGCGGCGGTGGGCCGTCCCGGCTCACTCCGGCACGCGAGCGCTTCCTTGCCTACCTCACGGCGCACCAGGACGGTGCGAAGTACCTTGCGGCCATGCCCGGATGGTCCGATGCCGCGCCCTACATCATCTCGGCCAACGCGTCCGTGCTCCCGATGGGCGGCTTCACCGGTCAGGTTCCGTACCCCACGCTGGACCGGCTGCGCCATCTGATCAGCTCCGGCGAACTCCACTACGTCGCGCTCCGGCACTCCCGCACGGCCGGTCAGTACGGAGGAACGAAGCAGCCCGGTCGGCACGCAAGGACCGGGCACCACGGGAAGCACGGAGCGACCGGGCAGTACGGAACGAGCGCCTCGCCCACCTACACCGAGATCAAACGCTGGGTCACCGCGCACTGCACGGCCGTGCCGCCGACGGAATACGGCGGCTCCAGCGCCGAACTGCCGTCGCTCTACCGGTGCGGAGCGGGATCCGGCTCGTAGCGAATCCTGGATGCCGTTCACGTCCAGCGAGCCGAAGACCCCGTACCTCTCGAAACGCCTCATGCCATCCATGCCGCCGGCGCCTGCTGCGCCGGCGGCCGGGGGCGCCGGTCAGCTCGCCGACGTCGTCGGTGACGCGGGCGCGCCGAGGAACTCCTCCCAGCCGCCGATCGGCGACTGGCCCGGGGACAGCGTGCGCAGCTTCCTGAGGACCGCCGGGTCCTGGGCCTCCAGCCACTCCACCAGCTGACGGAAGGACACCATGCGGACCTCGTCATGCGTCGCGATCTGCTTGATCGCCTCCTCCACGGCGTCCATGTAGATGCCCCCGTTCCAGCGCTCGAAGTGGTTGCCGATGAAGAAGGGGGCGCGGTTGGTCTCGTACGCGCGCCGGAAGCCCGCCAGGTAGGTGTCACGGGCCTGCGCGCGCCAGGCGTCGTACTGGGAGCGGTCGCCCAGGGGGTTGCCGCCGGACTGGTTGAACATCATGTTGTAGTCCATCGACAGGACTTGGAAGGAGTGGCCGGAGAACGGGATGGACTGCAGCGGGAAGTCCCAGATCCGGCCGCCCTGCACCTTGCCGGGCCATATCTGCAGGCCGCCGGACGAGCTGGCGTCGTACTTCCAGCCGAGGGCGGCCGCGGTGGGCAGCAGATTGGACTGGCCCTCCAGGCAGGGGGTGCGGCCGCCGATCAGTTCCTTGCGGTAGTCGAAGGGCAGCGGGTCCAGGTCGGAGAAGCCGGTGTTGGTCTTCCACTCGGTGACGAAGCGGACGGCCTGGTCGATCTCGCTCTTCCATTCGGCGGACGACCAGTTGCGCACCCCGTCGGCGCCACAGAAGTGGCCGTTGAAGTGGGTGCCTATCTCGTGGCCCTCCAGCCAGGCGGCGCGTACCTGCTGGAGAGTGGCGTGGATGTGGCGGTCTGCGAGGTAGCCGATCGCGGAGGCGCCGACCGGGTGCTGCGGCGGACGGTACAGGTGCTTCTTGGACTCGGGCAGGGCGTAGATGCCGCTGAGGAAGAAGGTCATCGAGGCGCCGTGGTCGGCCGCGATCTTGCGGAAGCGGGAGAACAGCTGGTTGCTGAGTTCGCCCGCACCGTCCCAGGAGAAGACCACGAACTGCGGCGGCCGCTGACCGGGCTTCAGCCGCTCGGCCTTGGGCTGCTTCGGCTGGGCGCCGGTGTCGGCGGTGGACCCGTCGCCGATGAGCTTCACGGGCCGGGCCTGGGACGTGGCCCTGCCGTCCGAGTGGCTTGTGCCGCCCAGGCCCAGGCTGCCGCCCGAGCATGCGGACAGCGCGCCCAGGGTGCCCGCCGTCGCCCCCGCGGTCAGCAGACGCCTGCGTGAGATGCCATTCATGTTCGTCCCCGATTTCCTGGTCGAGCGGCTCCGGGCGGAGCCTCCTGCGGTGTGGCTCGACGTGTTCGATGAGCGGGGGCGGCAGAAAGATCGGGGCGCCCGGGACGTGTTGCCGTCCTGTGACATCAGCAGCGGTTCCATGACAAACCCCGCTGTCGGCAGGCGGACAGCGGGGTCCCCGGCTGGGGCGGTGCGGCGGAGTCAGGCGCCGGTGCCCGCCTGGAAGGCAGTCAGGAACACGGAGGAGGCGTTGCCCGACACGGGGACCGCGCCGGCCGACCAGGCCACCTTCAGGGAGACCTTCTCGTCGGGCGGCGTGATGAGGATCGCCGTGGGCGTTGCCGTTCTGGCGCCGCTGACCTCGGGGTTGGAGAAGGTCAGACCGGCCCAGGCGCTGCTGCCGGGCGCCAGCACGATCTTCTTCAGGCTGCCCGAGCTGCGCCTGGGGTCCGGTCCCAGCTGTTTGCCGGAGGCGTCCACGAACGCGGCGCCCGGGTAGCCGTCGATCGTGCAGGTGCGCCCGGAGCGGTTGGTCAGGACGAGGGGAAAGTTCTCCTGTCCGGCCCCCGGGTTGTCGGCACCGACGGAGGCGCTCAGGGCGGAGGTGTGGCAGCGGGTGCTCGTGGTGCCGCTCCCGTTGGAGGCGGCGGCGGACGTGGAGTCGGCGCCGCCCGATGCGGCGGGGGCGGCCGAGGTGCCGCGGGTGGCCGTGGCCGTACCGGCGTCCGTCGACCGGTCGCCGGAGGCAGGCTGGGCCGTTCCGGGCAGCTTCTCCGGTGCGCCCGCCGTGCCGTGGCCGCTGCCGCACGCGGTGAGCAGGCTCAGGGCGGCGACCGCGCCGAGCGCCGACCCCACGCGGCGCACCGTCAGGAAGGGGGCCGCGCCGTCGTGGTCCGGGCCCGCTGTGCAGCGCCGAAAGGTCATCATGTCCATTACTCCTTGAAACTCACTGCCCGGCCCGGGCGCGTGCGAACGGAACCGAGTGCCCCGTCATCCCGGTCCGATGCACGTACAGGCGGAAAAGTTCGTCAGCCGGTGACCCGCACCGAATCCAGGATGCTGTCGGTCGCGTCGCTGCCGCCTTCCTGGCGTATCTGCACGTACACCTGCGGCTGGTCGGCGCCGTCGTCGAGGCTGAGGGCGGCCTCCGTGACGGAGCCCTTGCCCCCCGAGCAGCCGTTCCAGGTGCGTATTTGCCCGTGCCAGACCGTGCCCCGGTAGTCGCGACTGCCCTGGTAGTGGCAGCCCGTGTGGCCGAGCGCGCCCACCTCGGCGGTGAGGTCGCCGCGCTCGCTCAGACCGATGAACACGCCGTTCACGCCGCTGCCGAGGTCATCGAAGCGCGAGAGGTCGTCGGCCACGGCGAGGGCCGGGGCGTGTGCCGTCGGCAGTCCCACCGACTTGGGGTCCCAGCCGGAGTCGCGCAGCTGACGGCCCCAGGCCGCGGGCACCGTGGCCTCGACACGGCCGGTGGAGTCCTGGACCGTCACGTCCGCTGCGGTGGACTGCCGGAGCAGGAGCGTGGTGATGACCGCTGCGGAACCGGCGACGGCCACGGCGGCCAGGACGAGGACAAGGGTCCCCCGGCGGCGCGGGGGTTTCACGGCGGCCGGCACGGAGGCCCGTCCCGCGCCGGTCCCGGAGGCCGGCCGAGGCGCACCCTCGGCAGAGGCGAGCCGCTCGAGTTCACCGGCGAAGGCGTCCGCGGTCGGCCAGCGCCGCTCACGGTCGGGTTCCATCGCCTGCAGCAGTGCCCGCTGGACCTCGGGCGGCAGATCGGGGCGCAGCCGGTCGGGGGGAACGACCTTGCCCGGCGGGGCGGGGACGGCGCCGGTGACGAGCTGGTATCCAAGAGCGCCGAGGCTGTAGACATCCGCACGCTCGTCGATGCCCGTACCGGGTTCGGTCTGCTCGGGCGGCGCGTAGCCGGCCGAGCCCGCGGCCATGGTCAGGAAGGACGCCTGCGCCAGGCTCTTGGCCAGGCCGAGGTCCGCGAGCAGCAGCCGGGTGGAGCCGTCATGCGCGGTCCGCAGCAGCACGTTGGAGGGCTTGATGTCCCGGTGCACGATCCCGGCGTCGTGCAGGGCGGCCGCGGCATGGGCGGCGAGAGCGGTCAGCCGCAGGGCCTCGGGGACGGGGAGCGGACCGTCGGTGAGCCGGTCGGCGAGGGTGCCGCCGTCGGCGTACTCCATCACGAAGTAGGGCCTGCCGTCGGGGAGTTCACCGATGTCGTAGACCTGGACGACCCGGCCCGAGCCGGCCCGGCGCAGCAGGCGTGCCTCGGACAGGAACCGCTCCCGGATGTCCAGCCGGTCGGCCCAGTTCTCGGCGAGCACCTTCACCGCGACGGGCGCGTCGAGGACGTCGTCGTGGGCGAGCCAGACAACACCGAAGGCGCCGCCGCCCAGGCGGCGTTCGAGGCGGTAGCGGTCGATCCGCTCCAGGGACTGCATGCGACTATCATGCCTGGTCCGGTATCGATATCGAGGGGAGCTCCCAGTGGGGGATGCCGCGGACTCCGAGGAGCTCGCTCGGCGCGCGGCGGCGGGTGACGAGGCGGCTCTGAACGCGCTGCTTCAGCACATCCAGCCGGAGGTCGTACGGCGCTGCGGACGGTTCCTGCCGTGCCGGGAGGACGCCGAGGAGGCGGCGCAGGACGTGCTGCTGCAGGTGGCGGTGAAGATCACGACGTTCCAGGGCCGCAGCCGCTTCGGCACCTGGCTGTACACGGTGGTCGCCAACTGCGCCCGGCAGAAGTACCGGGAGCTGAAGCGGCGGGCCGCCGAACAGCCCGCGACCATCGACGCGGGCCAGTACGTGGACCCGCGGACGACGAGCGTGATCGCCGGGTCCCGCATCGACCTGCTGGAGGCTCTGGAGCGGCTGGAGCGTGAACACCCGCACCTGGTCGCGCCGCTGGTCTACCGGGACATCTGCCAGCTGGAGTACGCGGAGGTCGCCGAACGCGTCGGCGTCCCGCTGGGCACGTTGAAGTCCCGTCTGCACGAGGCACGCAAACAGGTCAGGCCCTGGCTGGCCGGCTCCCAGTAGGGGCGCCGGGAACCATCCACGAGGGGCGGTACGGGCACTCCGTACCGCCCCGGTCATGGCCCGTGCGGTGTCCTGGCGAAGCGTCAGTGGCCGCTGATGGCGTGCGGCGTGTACGGCTCCTCCAGTGTCTGGATCTCCTTGTCGGTGAGTTCGATGCCGACCGCGGCGACCGCGTCGTCGATGTGGTGGGGCTTGGTGACGCCGACGATGGGCGCGGCCACGGTGCTGCGGTGCAGGAGCCAGGCGAGGGCGACGCGGGCGCGCGGGACGCCCCGTTCGGCGGCGACCGCGGCCACCGCCTCGACGATCGCCCGGTCGCCCTCCTGGTACAGCCGCTTGCCGAACTCGTCGGTACGGCTGCGCTCGCTGGTGTCGTCCCACTCCCGGGTGAGCCGCCCGCGGGCCAACGGGCTCCAGGGCAGAGCACCGACGCCCTGGTCCCCGCACAGCGGCAGCATCTCGCGTTCCTCCTCGCGGTAGAGGAGGTTGTAGTGGTTCTGCATGGAGACGAACCGCGTCCAGCCGTTCAGCCGGGCCGTGTACTGGGCCTTGGAGAACTGCCAGGCGTACATCGAACTCGCGCCGATGTAGCGGGCCTTGCCCGCCTTGACCACGTCGTGCAGGGCCTCCATCGTCTCCTCGATCGGGGTGACGGGGTCCCAGCGGTGGATCTGGTAGAGGTCGACGTAGTCCGTGCCGAGACGCCGCAGGCTGTGGTCGATCTCGGTCATGATCGCCTTGCGGGACAGCCCGCCGCCGTTGGGTCCGGAGCGCATCCGGCCGTGCACCTTCGTCGCCAGCACGATCTCGTCGCGGCGGGCGTATTCGGTCAGCGCCCGGCCGACGATCTCCTCGCTCGTGCCGTCCGAGTAGACGTTCGCGGTGTCGAAGAAATTGATGCCGGCGTCGAGCGCCCGGCTGATCAGGGGACGGGACGCCTCCTCGTCGAGGGTCCAGGTGTGCGTGCCGCGGTCGGGGCTGCCGAAGCTCATACAGCCCAAGCAGATCCGGGACACGTCCAAGCCCGTCGAACCGAGCTTCACGTACTCCATGCGACTCCTGCCTTCACTCGGGGCGGGGCCGGCCGCCTGGACCGCCCGGTGAGGACCGCTCGCGGTCCAGGTGACGGCGACGTCGCCCCCGACGACGTGATCCTTTCCACCCTAAGTGCCGCGGAGCCCTGACGTGGGCCTCTCGCGGGCATCCGGTCAGCGGTACCCCGTCGCGTCGGCCGGCTTGCCGGTGTCCTGGACCTCGACGAGATAGCGCCAGGCATCGGGGCGGCTGCCGTCGCGGTCCGTGAAGCCGTAGACCCGGGCGAGTTGCCCGCTGGAGAGGGACGCGCCGTTCCACCGGGAGACCTCGGGGTCGGCGGCCAGCGCGGCGACGGCGCGGCCCACGTAGTACGGGCTCTCGGAGATACAGAAGTGCGGTACGCGTTCCAGGGCGTCGCGCCAGTTCTCCTCCGTCACCCCGAACAGGTCGAGCATCAGCTCCGAGCGCAGCCAGCCGGGGGTGAGGGCCAGGGCGGTGGCGCCGCGCGGCCCCAGCTCGTGGCCGAGGGCGAATGCCATGCGCAGTACGGACGCCTTGGCGAGATCGTAGAAGAACGAGACCCGGTAGGTGTCACGGTTGTACTCGGCCGTGCCGTCCGTCATCTCGACGACCAGGCCGCCGGGGTGACGCAGCAGCAGGGGCAGTGCGTCGTGGCTGGTGATCGCATGCGTGTCGACGGCGAGCCGCAGCAGGTGCAGCCCCTTGTCGAGGTCGTGCTCCCACACCGGGCGGTCCCATTCGAACAGCTTCTCGCCACCCCAGATGTCGTTCACGAGGATGTCGAGGCGCCCCTGCTCGTCCTCGATGCGGTCCACGAGGGAGCGCACCTCGGCGGCGGCCAGATGGTCGGTGGGTACGGCTATGCCCTGCCCGCCCGCCGCGGTCACCAGCTCGGCGGTGTCCTCGATGGTCTCGGGCCGGTCGTACTCGGAGCGACGTGCACGCGTGCTGCGGCCGGTGGTGTAGACGGTGGCCCCGGCCGCGCCGAGTTCCACCGCGATTCCCCGCCCCGCGCCGCGCGTAGCCCCCGCGACCAGTGCGACCTTGCCTTCGAGTGGCCTCGACATGTCCGACCTCCGCGCTCGTGGAACCGTGTGCGTCGAGCTTGTCGCGGAAGCCGGACATCTTCTGTCGCCTTTTCGCGTCGGTGGTCCGGCGCGTCGTCGGATCAGTGGCCGCGGGCGATCCACTCGTCGAGGTGGGGTGCCTCGGCGCCGATGGTCGTCGTCTCGCCGTGTCCCGTGCGGACCACCGTCTCGGACGGGAGGGCCAGCAGCCGGTCACGGATCGACTCGATGATCGTCGGGAAGTGGGAGTACGAGCGTCCGGTGGCCCCCGGGCCGCCCCGGAAGAGGGTGTCGCCCGTGAAGACCGTGCCGAGGCCCGGGTCGTAGAGGCAGACCGCACCGGGTGCGTGGCCCGGGGTGTGCAGGACCGTCAGGTCGGTGCCGGCGGCCTCGATGACCTGGCCGTCGGCGAGCCAGTGGTCGGGGACGCGGTCGGGGTGGGTCAGCTTCCATAGCGGCATGTCGTCGGGGTGGAGCCAGATCCCGGCGCCGGTCAGCTCGGCGAGGGCGGGGGCGGCGTCGATGTGGTCATTGTGGGCGTGCGTGCACACGATGCCGCGCAGTGTGCGGTTGCCGACGGCCTCGGCGATCGCCTCGGCGTCGTGGGCGGCGTCGATGACGACGGCCTCGTGGTCGTCGCCCACGATCCACACGTTGTTGTCGACCTCCCAGGTGCCGCCGTCGAGGGAGAAGGTGCCGGAGGTGATCAGGTGGTCGATGCGGGCGGTCATCACAGCATCACCACCGAGCGCAGCACGTCGCCGTGGTGCATCCGCTCGAAGGCCTTCTCGACCTCGTCGAGGGCGATGGTCTCGGTCACGAACTTCTCCAGGGGCAGACGGCCCTGCAGGTGCAGGTCGATCAGCATCGGGAAGTCCCGGGACGGGAGGCAGTCCCCGTACCAGGACGACTTGAGGGCCCCACCGCGCCCGAAGACATCGAGGAGCGGCAGTTCCAGCTTCATCTCGGGGGTCGGGACGCCGACGAGGACGACGGTGCCCGCGAGGTCACGGGCGTAGAAGGCCTGCTTGTACGTCTCCGGGCGGCCGACCGCCTCGATGACGACGTCGGCCCCGAATCCGCCGGTCAGCTCGCGGATAGCCTCGACGGGGTCGGTCTCCTTGGAGTTGACGGCGTGGGTGGCGCCCAGTTCCTTTGCGGTGGCGAGCTTGCGGTCGTCGATGTCCACCGCGATGATCTTCGCCGCGCCCGCCAGATTCGATCCGGCGATCGCCGCGTCGCCGACGCCGCCGCAGCCGATGACCGCGACCGAGTCGCCCCGGCCGACGTTCCCGGTGTTGATGGCGGCGCCGATGCCCGCCATCATGCCGCAGCCGAGCAGGCCCGCCACGGCCGGGGAGACGGACGGGTCGACCTTGGTGCACTGGCCGGCCGCCACCAGCGTCTTCTCCGCGAAGGCGCCGATGCCCAGGGCCGGGGAGAGCTCCTGGCCGGTGGAGGCGAGGGTCATCTTCTGCTTCGCGTTGTGCGTGTTGAAGCAGTACCAGGGGCGGCCGCGCAGACAGGCGCGACACTGACCACACACCGCACGCCAGTTCAGGACCACGAAGTCGCCGGGCGCCACGTCCGTGACGCCCTCGCCCACCGACTCCACCACCCCCGCCGCCTCGTGGCCGAGCAGGAAGGGGAACTCGTCGCTGATGCCGCCCTGCTTGTAGTGCAGGTCGGTGTGGCACACCCCGCAGGCCTGGACCGTGACCACGGCCTCACCGGGCCCCGGATCCGGTACGACGATCGTCTCGACCCGAACCGGCTCGTCCTTGCCAGGGGCGATCACGCCGCGTACTTCCTGCGCCATGGTCTTGCTGCCTTCCGTCGGTGGTGCGGGCGCCCTGCGCGCCCGGGGCGGGCCTTGACGGCCCTCATACATGATCCTTGCGCGGAGGGCACGTCTTGCGCACGTATTCCGCGCAACGGAAGTGCCGTCGGCCTGGCGTACGAGTCCGCGCCCACCGCACGCGGGTGACACCCCCATGACACGGCGGACGTAGGCTGAACGCCCCTACTCCGCAAGGAAAGCCGTGAGCATCGCAGAGACGGAAGCAGAGCCGGAGTCCGCGCCACCCTCGTGGCGGCTGCTCCTCGGATACGTACGACCGCATCGGTGGGCGCTGTGCGCGGGCGCGCTGCTGGCGCTGGCCACGGGCGCCAGCGGACTTCTGCTGCCGCTGGTGGCCCGCGGTCTGATCGACGACCTGGCCCACGACCGGCCCATCACCTGGGCCCTGCTGGCCATGTCGGGGCTGGTGCTCGCCAACGCGGCGGTGGGCGCGCTGGGTTCGTACGTACTGCGGCGCACCGCCGAGTCGGTCGTGCTCGGTGCGCGGCGCGCCCTGTCGTCGTATCTGCTGCGCCTGCGGATATCCGCGGTGGACCGCACCGAGCCGGGCGATCTGATGGCCCGTATCACCTCCGACACCACGCTGCTGCGGGAGGTCACCACCGACTCGCTGGTCGGCCTCGGCACCGGCGGCCTGACCCTGGTCGCGACGGTGGTGATGATGGGCCTGGTCGACGCGGTGCTGCTGGGTGTCACGCTCGGCGTGATCCTGGTGGCGGGCATGGTGCTCGGGGTAATCGTGCCGCGCATCAACCGGGCCAGCCGGCAGGCGCAGGACGCGGTGGGCGCGATGGGCGCGTCCCTGGAGCGGATCCTCGGCGCGCTGCGCACGGTCAAGGCGTCGGGCGCCGAGCACCGCGAGGAGGCGGCCGTGCACGCGGCGGCCGAGGAGTCGTGGCGGCAGAGCGTGCGTGCCGCCAAATGGACGGCGGCCGCCGGCAACACGGCGGGCCTCGCGATGCAGATCGCCTTCATCACCGTGCTGGCCGTCGGCGGCGCCCGGGTCGCGACCGGCGCCATCAACGTGGGCACGCTGGTTGCGTTCCTGCTCTACGTCTTCTATCTGATGTCGCCGATCCAGCAGGTGGTCGGCGCGATCACCCAGTACCAGACGGGCGCCGCGGCACTCGCCCGTATCCAGGAGGCGCTGCGGCTGCCCGCCGAACCGCCCGCGCGGCCCGCGCCGTTGCCCGCGCCCGGTGCGCAGCCGGCCGCCCTCACCTTCGAGGACGTGCGTTTCCGGTACGCGGACGACCTCCCGTACGTGCATCACGGCGTGACCTTCACGGTTCCGGCCCAGGGCATGACCGCGTTCGTCGGCCCGTCCGGAGCGGGCAAGACGACGGTGTTCTCGCTGATCGAGCGGTTCTACGACCCCGAGGCGGGCACCATCACGTTCGACGGCCGTGACGTGACCGAGTGGGAGCTGCCCCAGCTCCGGTCGGCCATCGGTTATGTGGAGCAGGACGCGCCGGTCCTGTCCGGATCCCTGCGCGACAACCTGCTCCTCGGCAATCCGGAGGCCGACGACGCCGATGTGGAGCGCGTGGTCAAGACGACGCGCCTGGACGGTCTGGTGGAGCGGCTCCCCCGAGGTCTCGACACTCTGGTCGGGCATCGGGGGACCAAGCTCTCCGGCGGCGAACGCCAGCGTGTCGCGATCGCCCGCGCGCTGCTGCGCCGTCCGCGTCTACTGCTCCTCGACGAGGCGACCTCGCAGCTCGACGCGGTCAACGAGGCGGCGCTGCGGGACACGGTCGCGGACGTCGCGCGGTCGACGACAGTGCTGGTGGTCGCGCACCGGCTGTCCACGGTGACGATGGCCGACCGGATCGTCGTCATGGACGCGGGCCGCGTCCGCGCGGTCGGCACGCATCGCGAACTGGTCGCCGCGGACCCGCTCTACGCCGAACTCGCCGCGACCCAGTTCCTCGCCACGGCCGACTGACGCCAGGACCGCGTCAGGTTTCGGGGCGTGCGGCCGCGAGGACCTCCTGGACGGCCTCGTCGTCGGCCGCGTAGGCGAGGAAGTCGTCGACCATGCGGTGGAACAGGGTGGCCAACTGCTGGAGATCCTCGGGCGACCATGTGTTCAGGGCCGCCTGCATGCCACGGACTCCGGCCTCGCGGATGCGGTTGATGGCCTCCTGGCCCTGGGGGGTGAGTTCGATGCGCTGGGCGCGGCGGTCGTCGGGGTCGGGCACGCGGGAGACATAGCCGGCCCTCTCCAGTTGCTGCACCTGCCGGGTGACATGGGAGGCCTCGACTCCGAGCCGGTTGGCCAGCTCCCCCGGGCGCAGCGGCTCGGAGTCGGCGATCTGCCGCAGCAGCGCCACGGCGGCACGGTCCAGTGGCACACCGGCCAGGGCCATCAGACGGTCGTGCTGCCGGGCGCGCGTGCTCAGATAGGTGATGCGGTTGAGCGCTCGCTCGATCTCGATCACTTCCGGCGAGGCGGGAGCTGAGGGCAGCTGTGGAGTGGGCATACTCGCCAGTTTACCATATGGTTGCGTGACTCAAGTAACTTCCTGTGTCGCCCCACGGCGATGGCGCTCCGCGGCCGGGCGGGAAAGCCCGTGGTCACGCAACGGACCGACGGCATAGCCCCGTTGCTCGCACGTGTCGAGGATGCGGGGTAGGGCACCGAGAGCCGAGCGCCAGGCGCCCGGTGCCGAGGTGCAGTCGGAGTCGTGGAGCAGGATCGTACCGCCGCCGTCCAGGTCTGCCGTAACCGTGCGGTGGACCGACTCCGGGGTGGCACGGGCGGTCCAGTCCTCGCCCCAGCACGTCCACAGCACCGGGGTGAGGTCCAGACGACGGGCGGCCAGGTGGGCAGCGGTCGACATGACGCCGTACGGGGGCCGGAAGAGCAGGGGTCGGCGTCCGGTGAGGTCGCCGACGAGATCGCGGGCGCGGGCGAAGTCGTCGTACGTGGCGCGCGGGCCGCGGAGCAGCAGCGGGCGGTGCAGCCAGCCGTGGATGCCGATCTCGTGGCCCGCTGCGGCGATTTCACGCACCAGGCCGGGTGAACGCCGCGCCTCGCTGCCCAACAGGAAGAAGGTGGCGTGCACCCGGCGGTCGGCGAGCAGCCGCAGGAAGAGCGGGGTGGACAGGGGGTCGGGTCCGTCGTCGAAGGTGAGGGCGACATGGTCGGCCCGGCCCCGGCCGGACAGACGGGGCATGACGCGGTTGCGCAGCGGTCCGAAGGTGGAGATGACGGGCGCGGCGTGGGCGGCGGCCAGGGCGGGCAGGGCGGCGCGGGCGGCCGTACGGATCAGTTGTGCGGTGGTCACGAGTGGTGGCCCTCCGGTCGGGGGCCGTGGCCGGGCGCGGGGTCGTCGAGGTCCAGGCCGTGGCCGATGGTGTGCATCAGGCTGGGGCCGTCGTACGCCGTCGCGATCCCCGTACCGACCGCGCAGGCCCAGACGGCACACGCCGCCGCGGTGGTGGCGCCGAGCCGGCGAGGGGCGCGGCGCACCCGCCGCGCGGGGGGACGCGGAGGGGAGTCCGGGGGCCCCGAGCGGTGGACGCGCGCGATCTCCGCGGCGGGGCCGGCGTCCCGGTCGGCGGCGAACAGGGCGAGTCCCGCCTCGCGCTGCCGCAGTCCGAGCGGGCCGTCGATCAGGTCGCAGAGCACGGCCTTGAGGCCGGCCGGCTCACGGATCCAGACGGCGACGCCGGCCTCGTCGAGGGCGGCGGCGTTGGTCAGTCCGTGGCCCGGTATGCAGCGGTAGCTCGCGACCGGCAGGCCCGCGGCGAACGCCTCCAGCGAGGTGAGCCCGCCGGCGTTCTGGACCAGGACGTCGGCGGCGTGCATCAGGCCGGGCATGTCCTCGACCCAGCCGTAGGCGTGCTCGATACCGTCGGCGCGCAGCTGCTCCGCCAGGGCCTCGTTGCGGCCGCAGACGACGACCGGGACGGCGGCGCCGCAGTCGCGTAGTTCCAGGGCCACCTGACGGACCGGGCCGACGCCCCAGGAACCGGCGACCAGCAGGGCGAGCGGGGCGTGTTCCGGCAGCCCGAACCGGGCGCGGGCCCGGCTTCGCTCCTGTGCGTCGCAGGGGCGGAACCGTGGGTCGGCCACCGGTCCGCACACCCGGACGTCCTTCGCCCCGACGGCCCGGGCCTGCGCGGCGGGCACGGCGTGGGCCGCGAGGTGGACGTCCACGCCCGCCGCCACCCACAGCGGATGCACCGAGAAGTCGGTCAGATAGGTGAGGACGGGCACGGTCAGCCGGCCGTCGAGACGCAGGTTGCCGAGCACCCGGCTGGCCCCCGGGTAGGTGGAGACGACCGCGCCGGTGCCCGGGGGCAGGGCGCGCAGCACCCGGTCCTCGGCGGCTCTCAGCAGCGCCCGCGCGGCAGGCCCGCCGCCCCCGGCTCGTTCGGTGCTGGAGTAGATCCGCTGGTAGGCCCACGGCGCCCGGACGAGCAACCGGTGATAGCTGCCCTTGACGGCCCGGCCGAGCCCGGCGGGCAGCAGGTCCAGCAGGTCGTACCGGTCGACGACGAGTCCGTCCGCCGCAAGACGGCGGGCGAGCTCGGTGGCGGCGCCGTCGTGGCCGGCTCCGACACTCGCGGAGACGATCGTGACCCGGCCCGAGGGCATCGTCGCTGGTCGGGGGCGCGGGACGGCGCCGGCGAGCGCGGGCCGGGGGACCGTACTTCCGAGGTGGGACATGGGCTCTTTTCCTCCGCACATCAGGGAGCGGCGGAACTCTACAACATGTAGTAGTTCACGTCTCAAAGCCCGGAGCATACTTCCTACAACCAGTAGTAGCTCGCCGGGTAGTCTGTGGAGCCGAGCGGCAAAGGGGAGGTGAACGGTGCACGACGGGAATGACGACGGGTCCGGCGGGGCATCCGGAAGGCGGGCACGCGGCGAACTGGAGAGCGGCGTACTGGCCGCGCTCTGGGCGGCCGACGGGCCGATGACGGCGCGACAGGTCCGGGAGCGGCTGCCCGGCGACCTGGCGTACACAACCGTCCTGACGATCCTGTCGAGGCTGTACGACAAGGGCATGCTCGTCCGGCACCGCAAGGGCCGCGGATACGCGTACGAACCGGCCCGGGACGAGGCGTCCCACACCGCCGAGCGGATGCACACACTGCTGGAGCGCGGCTCCGACCGCGAGGCGGTGCTGACCCGGTTCGTCTCCGAACTGTCCGAACAGGACGAGCAGTTGCTGCAGCGGCTGCTGTCGGGACACGAACCGCGCGATGGTGACGAGCGCTTCGACGAGAGGCCCTGAACCGGTGCTGATCAGCGTCTACGTTCCGTTCCTGGTCACTGCCGCGCTGACGATGCTCGCACCCCGGCCGGTCCGTCGGCTGGCCCCGCGCCCGGCCGCGTGGGCGCTGGCATGCGCCGCGGTGGTGACCGCGGCCGGCTGGATGGGGTCGCTGGCCCTGCTGGCGTTCACCGGCTTCGCCCAGATTCCCGAGGTCGCCGAGGAGGGCCGCTGGTCGGTGGCCGCATTGCAGGCCGAGGACCCGGTGTACCTGGTCGTCGCGGTGGCCGGCGCCCTCGCCCTGGTCGCGGGAGTCGTCTCGCTGGCGGTCGCCGCTGTACGGCAGGCCCGTCACGTCCTCTGGGCCCGGCGGGAGTGCGCACGGCTGCCCGGCGACACGGAACTGGCCGTGCTCGACGACGACGCGCCGCGGGCCTTCGCGCTGCCCGGCGCCCCCGGCCGGATCGTGGTGTCCCGGGGCATGCTGCGCTGCCTGGGCGACGGCGAGCGTGAGGCCCTGCTGGCGCACGAACGGGCCCATCTGCGGTGCAGGCACCATCTCTTCCAGACCGTCTGGCGGCTCACGGCGGCCGTGAATCCGCTGCTGCGGCCGCTGGCCGATGCGGGCGGCTTCGTGCTGGAGCGCTGGGCCGACGAGGAGGCGGCGGCCCGGGTCGGCAGCCGTAAGGTCGTCGCCCACGCCGTCGGGCGGGCCGCCCTCGCGTCCGCCGCCGACTCCTCCCGTCCCACCGCGCTGGCCGCCACGGGCGGGGCGGTGCCACAGCGCGTACGGGCCCTGCTCGCCCCGCCTCCCCCGCACCGGACCCTGCCGTTCGCCGCGGGCGCCCTGCTGCTGACCGTGTGCTGCGCGAGCCTGGCCAACGCGGCTTCGGACAGCGAGAAGATGGTCGAGAGCGCACAGCGGGCGCAGTGCGCGGCGCAGGCCAAGTCCGTGGGCGCGGCGCAGCCCATGCCCCTGGGCGCAGCGTCGGCGGACCATCCCCCGAGCTGGCCCGACCTCTGCTGCGACCACCACGGGCACGGAAAGCACGAGCAGCACCACGGATAGGGTGCCGTCACCTCATCCCGGCGGGCGGGAGCCTGTCCAACCAGTTCGGTGCCGCGATCGGATCGCTGGCCTTTCCCGTCCTCGGGCCGGCCGGCGTCGTCGCGGTGCGCCAGTACGTCGCCGCACCTGTCCTGCTGGCCGTCGCCCGGCCCCGACTGCGGACGTTCACCTGGCGGCAGTGGTGGCCCGTACTGCTGCTGGGCCTGGTGTTCGGGACGATGAACCTGTCCCTCTACAGCGCCGCGGACCGCATCGGCCTCGGGCTCGCAGTGACGCTGGAGTTCCTGGGCCCGCTCGGCATCGCCCTGGCGGCGTCGCGCCGGCGCGTCGACGCGTGCTGCGGGCTGATCGCCGCGGCGGGTGTCGTCATCCTGATGCGGCCTCAGCCGTCCACCGATTACGCCGGGATGGGCCTCGGTCTGCTGGCCGCGGGTTGCTGGGCGTCGTACATCCTGCTCAACCGGACCGTCGGCCGGCGTGTACCCGGAGCGCAGGGCTCGGCTGCCGCGGCGGGGCTGTCCGCCCTGTTGTTCCTGCCGGTCGGGCTCGTCGTCGCCCTTCGGCACCCGCCGACCGTGGGGGCCGCGGGCTGCGCCGTCGCGGCCGGTGTGCTCTCGTCCGCGGTGCCGTATCTCGCGGACCTGTTCACGCTGCGCCATGTGTCGGCCCCGGCCTTCGGGCTCTTCATGAGCGTCAACCCCGTACTGGCAGCGGTGGTCGGATGGATCGTCCTCGGCCAGCAGCTGGGCGGGCCGGAGTGGGCGGGCATCGGGGCCGTCGTCGCCGCCAACACGGTCAGCATCGCCGCGCGGCGATGCTGACGCCCCGGAGGCTCCGCGCCCCGGCCTTCGTAGGGACGGCGGCCGGTCCTGGGGAACCTCCCTTCACTTCGGACCCGTTGCCGGGCACGGCGGTCCTCGGGGTCCGGGATCCTGCTGACGTACCCGGACTTCTCCGACTGCTGCACCTGCCGTACACCGGCGACAACATTCCGTTGCTTGACTCAAGTAAGTCATGAATGCTTGCCTAACTCAAGCAATCCATCGAATGCCCGCGTCCCCGCGTGGCCCTACGACCGGGGCCGCCTCGAGCGGTGGCGGCCCCGGCGCGCCGCATCCCGTGGGGACGGGGACGGCGCCGTCCTCGGGCCCGGCCCCGGCCCATCCCCCCGTCCGGAGCCGGGCCCGAGGACACCGAAGCCTTCCTCGCGTCCGCTCGGCCGCCCCAGCCGCCACTCCCCCGGCCGAGCTTTCGACGGCACCTCCTCCGGTGCACGTCGGCGCGGGGCCACGTCACGCACCGGACAGGACACATCGATGAAGACTTCCGTACGAGCCGGGCCGGCCGGGGTGCTCGTCTGCGGCGTTGTCGGCGCCGCGATCGGTATCGACCGGCACGGCGACGGGTCCGACCCCGCGCCCCCCAAGGGCCCGTACGTCGCCCTGGGCGATTCCTACACAGCCGGCCCGGAGATCCCCGACCGGACCGGGACACCGGCCGGCTGCGACCGCTCCGACCACAACTACCCGGCACTGGTGGCCGCGCGTCTCGGCCTCGCCGCCGCCGACTTCCGCGACGTCAGCTGCAGCGGCGCCACCATCGCGGACCTGACCGCGCCCCAGTCCACCGACGACGGAGTGAATTCTCCCGGGACGTGGTTCAGAACGGGTAGTGGGCGTGATGGGTGGCGATGGTGACCCAGCGGGTGTTGGAGAAGGCCTCGATGCCCCACCGTCCGCCGAAGCGGCCGTAGCCTGAGGCTTTCACACCGCCGAAGGGTGCGTGCGGCTCGTCGGCCACCGACTGGTCGTTGATGTGCACGATGCCGGTGCGCACCCGGCGTGCGACAGCCAGGCCATGGGTGGCGTTCTCGGTGATGATGCCGCAGGTCAGGCCGTTCTCGGTGTCGTTGGCGAGGGTGACCGCCGCATCGTCGTCGGCGAACGTCTCCAGTACGCAGACCGGTCCGAAGGATTCGGTGAAGTACAGGTCCGCGTCCTTCGGCACATCGGTGAGGACGGTGGCCGGGTGCACCGCACCCACGGGCTCGCCGCCGATGAGGGCCTTGGCCCCCTTGGCCACGGCGTCCTCGACCAGTCCGGCCACCCGCTGCGCGGCCGAGGCGCTGACCAGTGGACCGACCACCGTCCGCGGATGCGTCGGGTCACCCGCCCGCAGGGCGGCGGCCTTCGCGGTGAACTTCTGCGTGAACTCGTCGGCAAGCGACTCATGGACGAGGATCCGGTCGCCCGACATGCAGATCTGTCCGGCGTTCATGAAGACGCTGAAGGCGACCGCGTTGACAGCGTAGTCCACGTCGGCGTCGTCGAGCACGATCACCGCGTTCTTTCCGCCCAGCTCCAGGACGGCGGGCTTGAGATGACGTGCCGCGAGCTCGCCGATGATCCGCCCCACACCGGTCGAGCCGGTGAAGTTCACCGCCCGTACCCGCTCGTCGGAGATCAGCACCTCGGCGATCTCGGCGGCGTCCTCGCGGGCGTTGGTGACCACGTTCAGCACCCCGGCCGGCAGCCCGGCCTCGCGCAGTACGTCGGCGACGAGCAGCCCGCAGGCGATCGGCGCGTCCTCACTCGGCTTGACGACCACCGTGTTGCCCGCGGCAAGGGGCGCCGCCACTGCCCGTACGCCGAGGATGACCGGCGCGTTCCACGGCGCGAACGCGGCCACCACGCCCAGCGGTTCGCGCACCGCGAGCCCGAGCGCGCCCTCCTCCTGGGCGTTGAGCACCTCACCGCGCGGCGCGGTGATCGCGGCCGCCGCCTCGCGCAGGATGTTCGCCGCCAGCGCCACGTTGAAGTAGGCCCACGGGCGGGTGCCGCCCGCCTCGTGCGCCATGATCTCGGCCACCTGCTCGCCCCGGGCGTCCAGCAGGTCGGCCGCCTTGAGGAAGATGGCCCGGCGCGCGAAGGGCGCGAGCGCCGACCATGCGGGGAAGGCCGCGTCCGCGGCGTCCACGGCCCGCCTCACATCCTCCGGCCCGGCCGCCGCGAGCGTCGCATACACCTCACCGGTGTAGGGGGCGACATCGACGGTGGTGCGGCCGGACGCGGCGGGCACGTCCTTGCCGCCGATGAGGAGTTCGCGGGTGATGGGCATGGCGGCTTCCTTGGGTACGTAGCTACGACGGTACGCCTGCGGACCACGGTGGATGAGTCTGTTCGCGCTGTGAACTCTCATTCACCGATCTCTCGCGATGCTCCGGCCGGTGTCCGGGAATGTCAAGGCCCCCGGCGCTCACGGCCGGGGGCCCGGAGGGGCGTCGCGGGACGTTCTAGTACACGGCGGCCTGGGCCAGCCCGGTGACGGGCGCTGCCAGGTCGGTGGCCTGGTGCAGCTGATTGAGGTCGCGCAGGTGGTTCAGTCCCGCGAGCTGGCTGGAGGGCCGCGGGACCTCGTCCTTGTGCTGCGCCGGGATGTCGCTGCGGGCCAGTGAGTCGAGCAGGGCGACCGGGTTCGGCTTGCCCGCGTCCCGGACGTCGGCGGTGGAAGCGTTCGCCAGCGGCGCGGCGAGGCCCGTGACGCCGACGGCGAGACCAACGGCGGCGACGATGCGTCGTGTTGAGATCATGCCTTCAGCAACGGCACCGGGCCGCGGGCGGTCACGGGACCCGGCGCGCGCTCACCCGGGAGGTGCACAGGTCCGGCTGCGCTTGCCGAGGGCACTGCACCGGGGGGAGGCTCGAAGGAGAGGCCTTCGCGGCCCGCCGCCCCCGGGCCCGCGGCCTTGGAAGGAGGCCATCATGGGCACCGCGCCGGCCACCGCCTTCGACACGGAAGCCCTGCGCCGAGGCATCGAAGGACGCGATGCGGCGGCTCTGCTGTCGCTCTACACGGACGACGCGGAGATACGCGTCGTCGACCGCAACACCCAGCCCAGCCACCCGAAGATCGTCCACGGCCGGGACCAGGTCGGTGAGATGCTCAACGACATCTACAGCCGGGACATGACCCACCACCTGGACCGGTGTGTCGTTCAGGGCGACCACGTCGCCTTCACCGAGTCGTGCGAGTACAAGGACGGCGTCCGGGTGCTGGCGAGTTCGATGGTGTCGTTGCGGGGCGGCAAGATCGCCCGGCAGATTCTCATCCAGGCGTGGGACGAGTAGGAAGGCACCGGCCATGAGGGTCCAGGTCAGCTCGCGGCTCTCCTGGACCTTCTCTGCAGGGGCGGCACTGGGCCGCCAGGGCCGGACCCGGCGGCCACGGCCGGTCACCGCGGCAGCTCTGCGAGCGTCCGCCTCACTTCTGCGGTCAGTGCTTCGAGCAAGGCATGCTCACCCTTGTCCTGCGCCACGGCGTGCCGCTCGAAGGCGTCGTGGCCGGCATCGGTGACTCGACGAGCCCGGCGACGACAGCCGCTTGGACCTGGACTTCCTGTGGCCGCGGTACGATCACCCCGGCCGTGACTGGCGCTGAGGTGGAGCACCACCGGGGAGCGGCCCGGCATCTGCCGTCTCAGCCGCGCGCCTGGGCGATTTTCCACAACGCTCAGGAGTGGCTCATGACCCAGGCCAGGCTCATGGACGGCACCGGTCTCGCCCGGCGGATCGTCGAGGAGACGGCCGCGCGCGCGGCCGACCTGACGGAAGGCGCCGGGGTCACGCCCTGTCTCGCGACCGTGCTGGTGGGCGAGGACCCCGCCTCCGTGACCTACGTGCGGATGAAGCAGAACCGCTGCCGCAGGGCCGGTATCGCGTCGCGGCACGTGGGTCTGCCCGCCGCGACCACGACGGCCGAACTCGTCGACACCCTCACCGCGCTGTCCACCGACCCGACCGTGCACGGCATCCTGCTCCAGCACCCGGTGGGTGAACACATCGACGAGCGGGCGGCGTTCGAGGCGATCGCGCCCGAGAAGGACGTCGACGGCGTCACCCTCAGCTCGTACTCGGCGATGAGCTTCGGACTGCCCGGCTTCCGGTCCTGCACACCCGGCGGCATCATGCGACTGCTCGACGAGTACGACGTCGACCCGGCCGGGAAGCGCGCGGTCGTGGTGGGCCGCAGCGCGATCCTCGGCAAGCCGGTCGGCATGCTGCTGCTGGGCCGCGACGCCACGGTGACGTACTGCCACTCCCGTACCGCAGACCTTTCGTCGGTCGTCCGGCAGGCGGACATCGTGGTGGCCGCGGTGGGGCGGCCCCGGCTGATCCGCGGCGAGGACGTCAAGCCCGGTGCCGTGGTGGTCGACGCCGGGTACAACCTGGGCAATGTCGGCGACGTCGACTTCGACACCGCCGTCACCCGGGCCGCACTGATCACCCCGGTGCCGGGCGGCGTCGGCCCGATGACGATCGCCACGCTGCTGGAGCAGACCGTCACCGCGGCCGAGCGGCAACTCGGGCTGTGATCACCGCATCCAGGCGCTGTACCCCAGCACCTCACCGGTCCTGAGCCCGAACTCGGGCTCGCCCTTGGTCGCGGTGGTCTCCAGCCCGAGTACGGCGCCGGTCACCGGATCCAGGATCAGCATCCGGCGATCGGCGTGGCCGGTGTCGTAGAAGACGTACGCCTGCCCCGGGCGGCCGAGCCGGTCGGTGACCGCACCGACCGGACGCAGACCCTTCGCGTCGGCGAGGACGCGCAGCAGGGCGACGTCCTCGCGCGATCCCAGCGTCCAGTTGTCGAGCAACTCGGAGACTGCTTGAAGGAGTTCGGGCGTGCCGTTGACGGTCGTCGTGGTGTCGATCTCCTCGAGGTAGGCGCGCAGGGCGGCGGCCGTGTGCGGCGGCTCCGCCTGTGGCGGGGCATCGCTCCAGCTGGGCCAGTACGTCTTCCGGCTGAGGACATGGCCGTCCTCGACCGTGCGCGGGGTGCCGCCGGTGTCGGTGATGACGGGCCTGCCCGGCCGACGCGGATCGGTGGCCACGACGAGTTCCGTGTGGCTGCCGTCGGCCTTCCAGCGGACGACCCGCTCCTCGGGGAGCGTGATCGGCGGCCAGGATCCGGCACCGCTGGTCAGGCCCAGACTCCAGGTCTGGACGTGGGTGCCCTGACGCAGCGGCAGCGAGCCGTGCCCCGCGGCCGCGCGGTCGGCGATTTCCTTCAGGAGGACGGGCGTGGAGCCGACCCGGACGGCGAGGGGGCGAGGTGCGGCCACGGCCGGCGGGGCGGCCGGGCCGGACAGGAGCAGCATGAGCGCGACCGCGGCGACGGCCGTCGTCGCGGCGAGGGCCCAGGTCCAGCGGGTCGTTCGTCCTCGGCCTGTCGGTCCTGCCGTTCTTCTGCATCGCGCGGGCGGCCACCGCCCGCGCGTCGTCGTAGCCACCGAGCACTCGCGACGCCCGCGCCCAACAGCAGCGCGCCGCCTCGGGATCCTCCCCGCCGCCCACAGGCGTCCCGCACACCTCGACGCCCTCTCAGGCGCCCGGAAGCCACCCGGCCGGCCGTAGTATCCCGAGCAATTGCCGGACCAGTTCCTCCACGATCTCGTCCAGGGTCGCGTCCACCCACCCGGCCCGCCAGTCGTGCAGCAGTCCGTTGACGCTGCCGATGAACGCCGTCGCCGCGATCCGGTAGTCGCGCGGCGCCGCCTCGCCGCGCACAGCGGCCTCGGCGGCCTCGGCGCAGATGAAGGCGATCCAGCGGGAACGGCGTTCGAGCCGCTGCTCCTCCAGCCGCGGGCTGACTCCGATGATCTCGACGAAGGTGATACGGATCCTGCGCGGATCGCAGGTGACGTTCGCCGCGTACGCCCGGAAGACCGCGGCGGCGCGCTCGGCGAGCGGCAGGTCGTGCGCCTCCGCGAGGGCGGCGGCCGCGGCCTGCTCGGCCCAGTCGTTGACCAGGAGGTGCAGCGCGGCCAGGACGTCCTCGAGCGTGTGGAACTCCTCGTAGAACTGTCGCGTCGACAGGCCCGCCGCCTCGCTCAGCGCAGCGACCGTGGTGGACCGGAAGCCGGGGCTGTCGCCGAAGAGCTGGAGCGCGGCATCCAGGAACCGCCGGCGCCGCTCGGCCTGCCGCTCCTCGGCCGACTTGCCGCCGTACCGGCCCGTCGGCTGTCTGAGCCTGCCCGCCACCCGCGCTCCCCCTCGTTGCTCGACGATCTGTTCGCCTGTCGGTCAATTTTGTCGTGCACAGGCTCTTGTGCAGAAGGCCGCCCCTTCCTTACTTTCCAGTAAGTCCACTCTGAAAGCTGGCGTATTCAGATTCCGAGGCGTCCTGACCAGCGCTTCCTTGTCATGCCCCCACCAAAGACGGGACCTCTTATGTCTGTCCTCCGACCCCGGCACCTCATGTCCATCGCCGCCGCCCTCGCCCTGACCGCCGGCGGCACGGCGTCCGCCGCCTCCGCGCAGGACTCCTCGGCCGCGCTGCGCGAGGTGATGTTCGTGGGCAACAACTGGGACGGCACCGCCGACGTCATCAACTCCACGGGCGACTTCGGCAAGATCGGCCGCATCAACGTCATCCCGGACAAGGCGGAGCGGATAGCGGCGATCAACGCCGATCCCATCAAGTGGATCTACTTCATGGCCATCCGCAACAGCGTCGGCGAGGGGCACGACCAGTTCGTCGACGACATGTACTCCACACCGGACGGGAAGTCGATGGTCGTCTCCCGGCCCAGCTTCGCCGACGTCGTCTCGATCGACCTCGCCACCGGGAAGATCAACTGGCGTTTTCCGGTGGCCGGTTACCGCGCCGACCACATGGCCGTCTCCCCCGACGGCACCCGCGTCGCGGTCTCGGCCTCGACCGCGAACAAGGTGCAGGTGCTGGACATCAACACCGGGAAGGAACTCGGTGAGTTCGCCACCGGCGACAAACCGCACGAGAACATCTTCACCAAGGACGGCAAGTACATCTGGAACATGGCGATCGGCGACGTCAACACATCGCTCGACGACCCGGCCTGGGACTGGACGAAGGGCGACCGCCACATCACGATCGTCGACGCCAACACCTACAAGCAGGTCAAGATCATCGACATGCGGGACCGGCTGGACGCGATCGGGCTCAAGGACTTCTCCGACGCGGTACGGCCCGCGGTCTTCACCCCCGACGAGTCGAAGCTGTACTTCCAGGTGTCGTTCTTCAACGGCTTCCTGGAGTACGACGTGGCCGCCGACAAGATCACCCGGGTGAAGACCCTACCGAAGAACCCGGCGACCAGCGAGGACCGTACGACGTGGGTCAACGACTCGCGCCACCACGGCATTTCGATGAACCCGTCCGGCACCAAGCTGTGCGTCGCGGGGACCATGGACGACTACGCGACCGTCGTGGACCGTGCCACTCTCCAGGAGGGCCCGCTCGTCACCGCCTCCAAGCCGTACTGGGCGACGGTGAGCGGTGACGGCAAGGACTGCATCATCTCGGAGAGCGGCGCCGACCAGGTCACCGCGATCGACTTCGCGACGGGCCAGAAGGTCGTCTCGGTCCCGGTCGGCGACCACCCGCAGCGCGTGCGCCTGGCGCACATCCCGGCGGACTGGACGGGCCCGTCCGCTAGCTGACCTTCTTCGCCGCCCACGCCGACAGCTCCGTCCGCGCCGCGCTCAGCAGGGACGCGGACGGAGCCGTCGCCCCGTTCGCAACCAGCGCGTAGTGCACGGTGCCGGTGTCCGAGGCGGTCAGCAGGAGCCGTTTGCTGCCCGCGCCGCCGGGTTCGTTCGCCACGCCGACCGGGGTCGACCTCGTGTAGGCGGGCAGGCCCGCCGCGGTGCCGAGGTCGGAGACCACCGTGGTGGAGGCGGCCGGGAAGGAGGCCGGCAGATGCAGTTCCGTCGGCGCCGCGGAACCGTTCGAGCGCCACACCAGAAGGCCGTACTGCCCCGAGCCCACGAGTTGCGCCACGTTCGGGAGCGAGCCGGGGACAGGGTTCCAGGTCAGCGTCGTGGAGCCGTCCCGGGAGCGGTCCTCGTAGGTGAAGGCGACCGTCGTTCCTGCGGTGGCGCTCGGGTAGAGCCGGTCCAGCAGGCGGGAGTCCTGCCGCAGCACCGGGGTGCCCGAGTCGTCGAGGGCCACCGCCGAGAGGTCCTCGTCGTTCCAGGCGTCCCCGGAGGTGAGGACCTTGCCGGGGTTGCCGTTCATCAGCTCGTGGTGGCGGCCGTTGTAGATGTCCCACTGCCACTGCGTGCCGGACAGCACCGGTCCGGAGTCGGCCGGATCCGACCACCAACTCGCGCCGGACAGGCGGGAGTCGAGCGCCTGGTACATCGCCTTCACCACAGTGGGCGCCTTGTCGGAGACCGAACCGCTCAGCGGATGGCCGAACTCGCTGACGACCGCGGTCGTGCCCAGAGCGGCGGCCCGGTCGCGCACGGCTTGGAAATCACTCGCGTACTGCCCGTCCCCCGCCTTGCCCCACATGAGGATGCCGGAGATGGCCTTCTGGTCGTAGAAGTGGGTGTTGAAGACATAGCGAGGGCCGATCGTGCCCGCGTCGAGGAGTCCGCCCTCCTGCTTCTGGGAGGAGATGTTGGCGTTCCAGAAGAGGTTCGGTTCGACGAAGGCCGGCTTGTCCTGCCAGCCCGCCGCGTCCATACGTGCGCGGAACTTCGCGTAGAACGGCCAGAGCACGTTCTGTTCCCAGGTGCGGCTCGTCTGCCCGGAGTCGTACGTGCCCGCGTGGGGCTCGTTGAACGGGTCGAAGCCGACGACGCCGGCGAACTCGTCGCCGGTCAGATGCTGCTGGACGAATGTCATGATGGTCTGTGCGGTGGCGAGGAAGGCGTCCTGCACGCCGTAGGCGTTGTGCCAGAAGTCGTACGACGCCTTCGTCACCGCCTGGTTCTGGGTGATGTTCTGGCCCCAGAAGAGGCAGATCCCGCACGACTCCTGGGGATAACTCCCGGCGTCCACTGCCCACTTGGGGGCGCCGTCGCCGGTGTACCAGCTCCCCTGGTTGAAGAGGTAGCGGGAGTAGAGGTCCTGGTGGAAGTCGGGATAGACCCGGATGCCGGCGTCCAGGAACGCGCGCATCTGGTCGGTGGCCGCGGCCAGATACGCCGTGTCGACCTGGCCGCGCACGGGTTCGGCATGGGCCCAGGAGAGCAGGAAGCGGACCGTGTTTCCACCGCCGAGGGTGCGCAGGGCGGTCGCCGACTTCTTGGCGTCGGCCACCGAGGCGAACGGCAGTCCGCTGTTCTCCTCCAGCTTGGTCTCACCGGAGACGTTGTAGCCGCGCAGGACGACCTCGCGGCCGAGGCCGTCGGTGAAGCGTCCGCCCTGGACGGTGAGGGTGGCGGACGCCTGGGCGTCGAACCAGAGGGAGTCGGGAAGGGAAGCGGCGGTCGCGGGCCGGAGGCCCGTCGCCGCGAGGACGCCGGTGAGTGACACGAGAACGCCGAGCATACGCACGCGTAACTTCGCCATGTACATTACAATCAGGCCGATTCACGAAGTACGTCAACACCCGTGCACCACCCGCGCGCGGCAACAGTGAACGCGCTTCGACTGCCGTACGGTTGCCAGGAGCACAGCCGCGATCGAAGGGGTGGGGATGGCGGATTTCCGGGGCGAGTTGGTGCGTGCACTGCCCGGCACCTTGCGGGAGCACGCGGCTCGGCTGGGAGGGAAGACCGCCTACCGGGACGCCCGTCGGGCCGTCACCTACCGGGAGTTGGAGCAGCGCTCCGGCCGGCTGGCTGGGCATCTGGCGGGCCTCGGGCTGGGACACGGCGACCGGATCGCGATCCTGCTGGGCAATCGGGTCGAGCTGGTGGAGAGCTGTATCGGCGTGCTCCGGGCCGGGGCGGTCGGCGTGCTGCTCAACCCCGGTGCGTCGGCGGACGAGTTGGCCCACTTCCTCGACGACAGCAGCGCGGTCGTGGTCGTCACCGAGGAACCGTTGCTGCCACAGGTGGCCCGGCTGACGGCTCACCGGCCCGGGGTGCGGGTGGTGGTCGCGGGCACGGACGCCCTCCCGGCCGGGTCGCCCGCCGACGCGCTCCTGTTCGAGGACCTGACCGGAACGGAACCGGGCGCGGCGCCCCGGGACGACCTGGGGCTCGACGAACCCGCCTGGATCCTCTACACCTCGGGCACCACCGGGGAGAGCAAGGGTGTGGTCTCCACCCAGCGCTCCGCCCTGTGGTCGGTGGCAGCGGCCTATGTGCCGGCGTACGGGCTGTGCCAGGACGACCGGGTGCTGTGGCCCCTGCCGATGTTCCACTGCTACGCCCATTCGCTGTGTCTGCTGGGCGTGGTCTCGGTCGGTGCGAGCGCCCACCTGCTGGACCGGGGCGCGCATGTGGCCAAGGCACTGGCGGGGCAGCCGTTCACGGTCCTGGCCGGGGTGCCCGCCACCTACCGGCTGCTGGCCGAGTCGCTGCGGGAGGCGCCGGTCACCCTGCCCTCCTCGCTCCGGGTGTGCGTGACTGCGGGCGCGCCGTGTCCGCCGGAGCTGCGGGCCGAGGTCGAGGAGCTGCTGGGTGCTCCCCTGCTCGACGGCTACGGCTCCACCGAGACATGCGGCAAGATCGCGGTCAGCCGGCTCGACGGGCCCCGGGACGACTCCAGCGGCCCGCCCCTGCCCGGGCTGACGGTGCGGGTGGCCGATCCGGCCACCGGTGCCGAGGTCGCCGACGGGGACGAGGGGGAGATCTGGGTGCGCGGCCCCGCGCTGATGACCGGCTATCACCACCGGCCGGAGGCCACCGCGGAGGCGTTCACCGACGGCTGGTACCGCACCGGCGACCTCGGCCGCCGCGTGGCGCACGGACATCTCCGGGTCACCGGACGCGTCAAAGAACTCATCATCCGGGGCGGCCAGAACGTCAATTCGTCCGAGGTCGAGCAGGTGCTGCTCGCCCGCCCCGACATCGTCGACGCCGCCGTCGTCGGCCGGCCGCACGACGTGCTGGGCGAGGTGCCGGTCGCCTTCGTCGTCCCCGGACCCCACGGGGTTGACGTGCCGCGGGCACTGGCCGACTGCCGGGAGCGACTGTCCGCCTTCAAGGTGCCGGACGAGATCCACGAGACCGCCGCCGTCCCCCGTACCCCGTCGGGCAAGACCGCCCGCCCGGAGCTCGCCGAGCAGTTGGCGCAGCGACTGGCCGCCGAGGGTACGGCTGCCAGGTCCGCGCTGCGTGAGCGGCTGACGGCGGTGCCCGATGCCGTCCTGGACGTCGTACTCGAAGAGACCGCACGCACGGTCGGCGTTCCCGCGCACGAGCTGGACCGGGACCAGCCCTTCACCGCGCTCGGGCTCACCTCGCTCGGCGGGGTGCTGCTGCGCGACCGGCTCGCCGCGGCGACCGGTCTGGAGCTGCCCGCGACCCTGGTGTTCGACCATCCCACGCCCATGGCCGCGGCGGCCCTGGTCCGCGAGGCGCTGCGCGGCGACGACCACCCGTCACCCGCGGGCGACGCCGATGCGGGGGCTCGTACACAACCCGGGGAGCCGATCGCCGTCGTGGCCATGGCGTGCCGCTTTCCGGGCGGAGTGGAGTCCCCGGAGGACCTGTGGCGGCTTGTCGCGGACGGCACCGACGCGACCTCCGATTTCCCTGCCGACCGCGGCTGGGACGCGGCGGAGCTGTACGACCCCGATCCGGACCGCCCGGGCACCTCCGTCACCCGCCGGGGCGGATTCCTGCACGGTGCGGCCGACTTCGACGCGACCTTCTTCGGTATGTCGCCCCGGGAGGCGCTGGCCACGGATCCGCAGCAGCGGCTGCTCCTGGAGACCGCCTGGGAACTGCTGGAGCGGGCGGGCCTCGACCCGTCGGGCCTGCGCGGCAGCGACACCGGCGTCTTCGTCGGTGTGATGCACGACGACTACGCCGGCCGTCTGCTGCACGGCGGCGCGCACGAGCTGGAGGCCCATCTCGCCCTCGGTTCGGCGGGCAGCGTGGCCTCCGGGCGGATCGCGTACACCCTGGGTCTGCGCGGTCCCGCCGTGACCGTGGACACCGCCTGCTCGTCGTCGCTGGTGGCGATGCACACCGCCGCGCGGGCCCTGCGGGGCGGTGAGTGCTCTCTGGCGGTCGCCGGCGGGGTGACCGTCATGGCCACGCCCGCCCCGTTCATCGCGTTCAGCAGGCTGCGCGGGCTGGCCCCGGACGGCCGGTGCAAACCGTTCTCGGCGGCGGCCGACGGTACCGCATGGGGCGAGGGGGCCGGACTGGTCCTGCTGGAGAGGCTGTCCGACGCCCGGCGCAACGGGCATCCGGTGCTGGCCGTGCTGCGCGGCTCTGCCGTCAACTCCGACGGCGCGTCCAACGGATTGACCGCACCCAACGGCCCGGCGCAGCAACGCGTGATCCGTGCGGCGCTCGCCGACGCGGGCCTTGCCCCGGCGGACGTCGACGCGGTGGAGGCGCACGGCACGGGCACCGCGCTCGGCGATCCGATCGAGGCCCGGGCACTGATGGCCGCGTACGGCCCGGGCAGGTCCGCCGAACGCCCCCTGTGGCTCGGCTCGTTGAAGTCCAACCTCGGACACACCCAGGCCGCGGCGGGTGTCGGCGGTGTCATCAAGACCGTCCTGGCCATGCGGCACGGGCTGCTCCCCCGCACCCTGCACGCCGACGAGCCCTCGCCCGGGGTCGACTGGTCAGCGGGCACCGTACGGCTGCTGACACGGGAGGAGGAGTGGCGTCCCGCGCCCGGAAGTCCTCGGCGGGCCGGGGTGTCGGCGTTCGGGATCGGCGGGACCAATGCGCATGTGATCCTGGAGCAGGCCGAGGACGACATGGCCACGGCGTCCCGAGGTGCGGCGTCCCCGCGCAGGGAGGCGACGCCCCCGCTGCTGCTGTCCGCCGCGAGCCCGGACGCCCTGCGGGCCCAGGCCGCGCGGACGGCGGCCGCGCTGCGCGAGCGGCCCGAACTGGCCCCTCTGGACGTGGCGTTCACTCTCGCCACCGCCCGGGCCGCGCTCCCGCACCGGGCCGCCGTACCCGCCGACGACCGCGAGACGCTGCTCGGGGAGCTGGATGCCCTGGCGGTGTCCGGTCCGCGGCACACGCCTCGCGCGGCCGGCCGGCTGGCCCTGCTGTTCACCGGACAGGGCGCCCAACGGCCCGGCATAGGGCGGGAGTTGTACGAGGCCTTCCCGGTCTTCGCCGCCGCCTTCGACAGCTTGTGCGATCGCTTCGACGCCCATCTGGAGCGGCCCCTGCGTTCCGTGCTGTGGGGTACGGACACGGGCCGGCTGGTGGACCGTACGGACTTCGCCCAGGCGGCCCTGTTCGTCTTCGAGGTGGCCGCCTTCCGGCTGTTGGAGTCCTGGGGCGTGCGCCCGGATGTCCTGGCCGGGCACTCGGTCGGCGAACTGGCCGCGGCCCATGCCGCGGGGGTCCTGTCCGAGGCGGACGCCGTCGAACTGGTGGCGGCCCGAGGGCGGTTGATGCGGGAGCTGCCCGAGGGCGGCGCCATGGTGGCGCTGGACGCCACCGAGGAAGAGGTGACGCGCGAACTGGCCGACGGGGTCGCGATCGCTGCGGTGAACGGCCCGCGCGCGGTCGTGGTCTCGGGCGCGGAGGGGCCGGTGCTCGCCCTCGCGGAACGGTTCGCCGTACGGGGACGGCGCACCTCCCGGCTGCGGGTCGGCCACGCCTTCCACTCCCCGCTGATGGAGCCGATGCTCGCCGAGTTCGGCCGAGTCGCGGACCGGTTGGCGTACGGGGTGCCGCGGATCCCGTTGGTATCGGGGCTGACCGGGCGCCCGGCCGCCGGGGACGAGCTGCGGTCGGCCGCGTACTGGGTCCGGCACGCCCGGGAGGCCGTGCGGTTCGGGGACGCCCTGAACTGGCTGGCGCACGAGGGAAAGGTGACGGCGTTCGCCGAGGTCGGCCCCGAAGCTCAGCTCACGGCCCTGGCGATGACGGGCCTGGCGGAGGCCGGCGAGGAACTGCTGTTCACGGCCGCCGCCCGGCGGGGCGCCACGGAACCCGAGCCGCGGACGCTGCTGGCCTCACTGGGGCGGCTCCACGTCCACGGGCTGCCGGTCGACTGGCACCGGGTGTACGCCGCCGGCGGCGCCCGCCGGGCCGACCTGCCGACCTATCCGTTCCGGCGGCAGCGGTACTGGCTGGACGACACCGCCGCCGGGCCCTCCGGCGGATCCGGCCACCCGCTGCTGACACACACGCTCACCGTGCCGGGCACGGAGCGGCTGCTGTGCACCGGTCTGCTGTCCGGCGCGGCCGAGCCGTGGCTGCGTGATCACGTCGTGGCCGGGCGCACCCTGGTGCCGGGCTCCGCGTTCGCCGAACTATCGCTGCACGCGGGCGACGCCTGCGGTCTCGACGTCCTGGAGGACCTCGCCCTGCTGGCCCCGCTCCCGCTGCCCGACGACGACCGGGACCGGATCCAGATCCAGGTCGCCGTGGGAGAGCCGGACGGCACCGGTCGCCGTACCGTGGACGTGCACTCGCGGCCGGAGGAGTCCGGCGCGCTCGGTTCCTGGACGCACCATGCGACCGGGCGGCTCGGCCCGGCCCTCCCGGCCGTCCTGGACCGGGCGGCCGCTCCGGCTGCCTGGCCGCCGCCGGATGCCACGCCCGTGGACGTCACCGGCGCCTACGAGACACTGGCCGCCGCCGGTCATGCGTACGGGCCCGCGTTCCGCGGCGTCACGGCACTGTGGCGGCGGGGCGACGAAGTGTTCGCCGAAGTCGGGCCGGTGCCGGGGGTTCGGGCCCTCCGCCACGGCCTGCATCCGGCGTTGCTGGACGCCGCCCTGCACGCCGGGCTGCTCGCCGAGCCCCCCGGCGGCACGGCCCGGATGCCGTTCGCATGGCGCGGTATGACGCTCTACGCCACCGGGGCGACGGAACTGCGCGTGCGCATCAGGACGTTCGGCCCGGACGTGGTTTCCGTCGACCTCGCCGATCCTTCGGGCGCACCCGTGGCCACGCTGGAGTCGCTGACCACACGTCCGGTCCCGGAAAGCGGCGCCCCCCTGGCCGGAGAGCTCTACCGTCTGCGGTGGTCCGGTGTTCCGGTCCCCGCCGAGGGCCCCGTCCCGGCGGTGACGGACCCCGACGACCTGGGCCTGGGCGCGGTCCTCCCGCCCGCGGACGCACCCGGGGTGGCGATGGTCTCCCTGTCCGCCTGCGCCGAGGACGCAGACCCGGCCACCGCCGCGCACGTGCTCGCCGCCCGGGCCCTGGACCTGCTGCGGACCCGGCTCTCCGGTTCCGGGCGGCTGGTCGTGGTGACGCGGGGTGCCACCGCCGAGGCACCGGACCTGCCGGCCGCCACGGTCTGGGGACTGGTACGGGCCGCGCAGGCGGAACACCCCGGCCGACTGATCCTCGTGGACGTGGACGACCGGGCCGAGTCGCTGCGGCTGCTGCCCGCCGCCTTGGCGACCGGTGAGCCCCAACTGGCCATCCATGGCGGCCTGCTGAGCGCTCCACGGTTGACGGCGACCGCAGGGTCACCCGTCGGCGCCCCACTGGGTGAGGGCACCGTCCTGATAACAGGCGGCACCGGTTCACTGGGAGCGCTGCTGGCCCGGCATCTGGTCACGAACCACGGAGTACGGCATCTCGTCCTCCTCGGCCGCCGCGGGCCACAGGCACCCGGCGCACGGACACTGCGCGATGAGCTGGAGCGTGCGGGCGCGCACGTGGACCTGATCGCGTGCGACACCGCCGAGCGGCACCAACTCGCGGCTGTCATCAAGGAGTTCGCACACTCCCTCACCGCCGTCGTGCACACGGCCGGGGTCCTCGACGACGGCGTACTGGAAGCGATGACGCCCGAGCGACTGGCGACGGTGCTGCGCCCGAAGGCCGACGCGGCCTGGTATCTGCACGAGCTGACGAAGGATCTGCCCCTGTCGCACTTCGTGCTGTTCTCCTCGGCCGCCGGGCTGCTGGGCAACCCCGGCCAGGCCAGCTACGCGGCGGCGAACTCCTTCCTGGACGCGCTCGCCCGGCACCGCGCCGCGCTCGGCCTGCCCGCACTGTCGCTGGTCTGGGGACCGTGGGCCGACGAGGACGGGATGGCGGCGCGCACCGACCGGCTCCGCGGGGGCGCGGTGCGTACCGTCTCCCCGGAGCAGGGCCTCGCGCTGTTCGATGCCGCGCTGGGCAGCCCCCTACCGGTCCTGGCGCCGCTGCCGCTGGACCGTTCTGCGGGTGCGGCGGCCGCCGGGGCGCCCGTTCCGCCGCCGCTCCTCGGACTGCTGCGTCCTGCGCGGCGCACGGCCTCGTCCGGGTCGGCGGCCGGGGACGGGGAGCCGGAGGGCACCGCCGGGGCATGGCGGCAACGGCTGGCGGCGCTGCCCCTGCCCGAGCGGGTGCCCGCCCTGCGGAAGCTGATCCGTACCGAGGTCGCCGCGGTGCTCGGCCACACGGACGTGAGTGCCGTGGACCGCGGCTTCCCGGAGCTGGGCTTCGACTCGCTGATGAGCGTGCTGCTGCGCAACCGGCTGAGCCTGCTCACCGGGATACAGCTGGCAGCCACGGTCGCGTACGACTGGCCCGGTGTGGAAGAGCTCGCGGACCATGTGTACAGGGAGTTGAGTGGGGCACTGCCCGAACGGGCGGCAACGGACGAAGGCGACGGGCCTGCGGTCGATGGGTCCGCCGCCGATGGGCCTGCGGCCCCGGAAAAGGACCCGGCCGGCGTCGTACCACCAGTCCGGCCCGCCCCGCCGACACACCGGATCCCTGCCCAAAGCCCCCGCCCCGCCCATTCCCTGCCGGCCCTCTACCGCCGGGTCTGCGCGACGGGTGACGTGGTCTCCGCGATGCACCTGCTGGTCACCGCGTCCCTGGGCGCGCCCGACTTCGGCCCCGGCGACAGTGACCGGCACGCCCTCGCACCGCTGCGGCTGGCCGCCGGGGCGGGCGGCCCGGCGATCGTCTGCGTACCGGGCTTCGCCACGAACCTGGGCCGGCCGTGGCACGCGGGACTCGCCCCCTGCTTCGACGGCGAGCGGGACGTGTTCGAGCTGCGGCATCCCGGGATCGGCCACGGGGAGGCGGTGGCGCGGGACCTGACGACGCTCACCGGGTTGCACGCCGCGACCGTGCGGCGCCACCTCGGCGACCGCCCCTACGTCGTCGTGGGCCACTCCATGGGCGGTTCTGCCGCGCACGCGACGACCGCGCGTCTGGCGGCCGGTGGCACTCCCCCGGCCGGGCTCGTCCTCCTGGACTCGTACCACATCACCCCGGACCGGGAGGCCGAGTCCTGGCTGCTGGCCCTGCCCGCCCGCATCCCGGTGGCGGTGGGCGAGCGGTTCGACAGCGCGGTGGACGATCTGACGCTGCTGTCGCTGGGCGCGTACACCCGGATGTTCCGCGGCTGGCAACCGGAACCGACGGGCGTCCCCACCCTGCTGGTGCGCGCCACGGAGCCGCTGCCCGACATGCCGGAGCGGTGGCGGTCCGCCTGGCCCGGCGCCCACGACACGGCGGACGTCCCCGGCAGTCATCTGAGCATGCTCGAGGAACACGCCCGGACGACGGCCGAGGCGATCCGTGCCTGGATCGCCTCGCTCACGCCGCCGACGGGCTGACACCCGGGCGTCCCTGCGACTCATCCGCCGACCCGGCGCGTCACGTTCAGCAGGTACTCCTTACGGTTCAACGGGTTGTGATCGGTGCGCGGCCGCTGCGGCACCGATCCGCCCGAGACCGGTGCGTAGTGGCCGAAGATGCTCTCCAGCTCTCCCTCGCCCCGGGTCGGACCGGGCAACTGCTGTTCCAGAGTGTGGACCAGGGCCGCCGGGACCACGCCCTCCAGGATGCAGACCGTTCCCCGCGTCTCGGTCGTCTCCGGCACGGCCCGCACCGCGGCCAGCACCGGAAGCAGAGCGCCCAGCGTGTCCGCCGGGGCCTCGATGCGGAAGCTGTGCATCGGCTCGTGGACCCGGGTGCCCGCACGGCGCAGCGCCTCGATCAGCACGAGCGGGGTCAGTCCCCGGAAGTCCGCGCCCGTGCTCGACATGCTCTTGTCGAAGCCCTGGTGGGCGTGGCTCTGCCGGGGCGAGTAGCCGGAGTGGGTCATGGTGACGGTGCAGTCGGTGACCTCCCAGCCGTGCAACCCCTGTCCGAGCGTCTCCCGCACGGTGTCCTGGACGGCCTTGAAGAAGGCATACGGCATCGAGCCGAGCTCCACCTCCAGGCGGAAGTCCACGCCCGAGCCGACGGGGGCGGGATCGACGCGAAGGCCGACCGTGGCGAGGAAGGGGTTCGGGTCCTTCTTGTTGAACTCCACGGCCGCTCCCGTACCGACCGGCCGCTCGATGCACAGCGGGGTCGTCTCCCGGAAGGTGACCGCCAGGGCGAACTCGTCGGCGAGCGTGGCCTGGACGACCTCTTTCTGCACCTCGCCGTAGAGCGACACGGATGTCTCCTGCCGCACCTCGTCGTGCCTGAGGTCGATCAGCGGGTCCTGCTCGGCGAGCCGGGTGAGCGCAAGGTGCAGGGATCCTGTGTCGACGCCGGGCCCCGGCACGACCACGGTCTCCAGCGTCGGCGGCGCGAAGAAGTGCTCGTACGCCTTCCTCGGTACGCCGATGTCGTCCCCGATCCTGATGTCCGCGAGGCCCCACAGCTTGCCGATCCGGCCCGCGGGCAGGACGTCGTCGCGGACGTCCTTGCCGTGGTCGAAGACGCTGATCGCGGTGACCCTGCCCTCCGCGCGGCCGTCGCCGAAGGGGACGCGGTCGCGGATGCGGAGCATTCCGGTGAACATCCGCACGTACGCCACCTTCTCCCCGGCCGGGCCGCGCTCGACCTTGAACACGGTGGCCGAGAACGGCTCGTCGGGGGCGCCGCCGGCGGCGGGCAGCAGTTCCCTGATGCCGCAGATCAGCGCGTCCACGCCCGCGCCGGTGATGGCGGAACCGAAGTACGCGGGATGTACCAGCGCCTTGCGGGTCTGGGTGACGAGAGCCGAGTGCAGGCGGTCGTGGGAGACGGCGTCCTCGACGTACGCGGACAGCAGCGCATCATCGTGGTCGGCGAGCACGTCGAGCGCGGACGGGACCGTCCGGGCGACGAAGTGCGCCTCGCGGGTGCCGAGTCCCTCGGTTCGCCCCATCGGTACGACGGGCGCCGAGAGGCGTTCGGTAAGTGCCCGCAGCACGCCCTTCTCCCGTGCCCCTCGCCGGTCGATCTTGTTGACGAAGACGAGCGTGGGAATCCGCAGCCGCCGCAGGGTCCGCATCAGGACGCGCGTCTGCGCCTGGACGCCCTCCACGGCCGAGACGACGAGCACGGCGCCGTCGAGCACGTTCAGCACCCGCTCAACCTCGGCGATGAAGTCGGGGTGACCGGGGGTGTCGATCAGATTGACGGTGACGTCGTCGAGCACGAACGAGACGACGGCGGACTTGATGGTGATGCCGCGCTGCCGTTCCAGCGCGAGCGAATCGGTCTGCGTGCTGCCGTCATCGACGCTGCCGATCTCGTCGATCACGCCGGCCGTGTGCAGCAGCCGCTCGGTGAGGCTCGTCTTACCGGCGTCTACATGCGCCAGGATTCCCAGGTTCAGCGTGTGCACGAAACGTCATGTCCTTCGAAATGGGAGTGGTTCCTTCCTGGGTGGACATGAACGCTGTGCGCATTGCCGCTCCTCGGCCTCGACGAATGGTCGAGGGCAGTGCAGCAGGCCCCCGCCTGCGACGGCAACGGATTAACCGTCAACCAATCGCGTCGCGCCACTCCCCGCCCCCGGCCCACGGTCCTAGAGTGACGCACGTCACGCAAACCGGCTGACATCCCTCACCTGGCGCTCTGGGAGGGCACATGACCCGTATTGCGGTGAAGGTGGACGGAACCACATACGAGGACGAGGTCGAACCCCGTCTCCTCCTGGTCCACTATCTGCGGGACCGGCTGGGTCTCACCGGAACCCCCATCGGCTGCGACACCTCGAACTGCGGCGCCTGCACGGTCGACCTCGACGGGGAGACGGTGAAGAGCTGCTCGGTGCTCGCCGTCCAGGCCGAAGGGAGCGAAGTGACCACCGTCCAGGGACTCGCCCGGAACGGGGAGTGGCATCCGCTGCAGAAGGCGTTCCATGAGCGGCACGCCCTGCAGTGCGGCTACTGCACCCCCGGCATGATCATGGCGGCCCGGGATCTGCTCCGCGAGAACCCGGCACCGACCCCGGACGAGGTACGGCATGCCCTGGAGGGCAACCTCTGCCGGTGCACCGGCTATCAGAACATCGTGCGCGCGGTCCTCGCCGCTTCCGGGGAGGAGGTCGGATCATGACGGAGACCGCAGAGCGGGAGGTCGGCCGCGCCCGGCTGCGCAAGGAGGACGCTCGGCTGGTCACCGGGCAGACCAACTGGACCGACAACATCCAGGTGACCGGTCTGCTGCACCTGGCGATCCTGCGCAGCCCCATGGCGCACGCCCGCATCGACCGGGTGGACGTCTCCCCCGCGCTCGAACGGCCGGGTGTCGTCGCGGCGTTCAGCGGCCGGGACCTCGCGGAGGGGCTGGGCTCGCTGCCCTGCGCCTGGCCGGTGACCGAGGACATCGTGCTGCCGGGCCATCCGCCTGTCGCCGTGGACGAGGTGCGCCACGCGGGCGACCCCGTGGCGGTCGTCGTGGCCCGCGACCGGTACGCCGCCGCCGATGCGCTGGAGGCCGTCGAGGTCGACTACACGCCCCTGCCGCCGGTGCTCGACCTGGAGGCGGCGCTCGCCGAGGACGCCCCGCTGGTCCACGCGGACAAGGGCACGAACCGCTGTTACGTCTGGCCGCTGAAGACGGGCGAGGACTACGACACGGTGAAGCAGCGCGCCGAGGTCGTCCTCAAACGGCGCTACCACCAGCAGCGGCTCATCCCCAACGCGATGGAGCCGCGCGCCGTCGTGGTCACCCCGCTCGCCGCGTCCGGCGAGTACACCGTCCATTCGGCCACTCAGATCCCGCACATCCTGCGGATCATGCTCGCCATGGTCACCGGCGTCCCCGAGCACAAGTTGCGTGTCATCGCCCCGGACGTGGGCGGCGGGTTCGGCTCCAAGCTGCAGGTGTACGGCGAGGAGGCCATCGCGCTGGCCGTGGCGCGCCGTCTCGGACGCCCCGTGAAGTGGACCGAGTCCCGCTCCGAGGGCTATCTGGCGACCCATCACGGCCGGGGCATGATCCAGGACATCGAGATCGCGGCCACCCGCGAGGGGAAGCTGCTCGGTCTGAAGGTGGACCTGCTGGCCGACATGGGCGCGTACCTGATGCTCGTCACGCCCGGCGTCCCTATCCTCGGCGCCTTCATGTATCCGGCGATCTACAAGATGGACGCCTACGATTTCACCTGCACCGGTGTGTTCACGACCCGGACGCCAACCGACGCCTACCGCGGCGCCGGGCGCCCGGAGGCCACGTTCGCCATCGAACGGATCATGGACGAGCTGGCCGCCGAACTGGGCCTGGACCCGGTCGAGTTGAGGCGGCGCAACTGGATACGGCACGAGGAGTTCCCGTACACGTCGGTGGCGGGCCTGACCTACGACAGCGGCAACTACGAGGCCGCCACGGACAAGGCGCTCGCGCTGTTCGGGTACGACGACCTGCGCGCCGAGCAGCAGAAGCGCACCGAACGCGGCGACACGGTACGGCTCGGCATCGGCGTGTCGACGTACACGGAGATGTGCGGGCTCGCACCGAGCCGGGTGCTGCGGGACCTGAGGTACGCGGCCGGCGGCTGGGAGGCCGCGAGCATCCGCATGCTGCCCACCGGCAAGGTGGAGGTGGTCACCGGCACCAGCCCGCACGGGCAGGGGCATGTGACGGCCTGGAGCCAGATCGCCGCCGACGTGCTGGGGGTGCCGTTCGAGGACGTCGAGGTCGTGTACGGCGACACGAAGGCGGCCCCGCAGGGCATGGACACCTACGGGTCGCGGTCGCTGGTCGTCGGCGGGGCGGCCGTGCACCGGGCCGCGGTGAAAGTGGTGGAGAAGGCCCGGAAGGTCGCCGCGCATCTGCTGGAGGCGAGCGAGCACGATCTGGAGTTCGCGGGCGGGGTGTTCTCGGTGAAGGGCTCGCCCGAGGCACGCAGGACGATCCAGGAGATCGCCTTCGAGACCTTCTCGTCGCACGACCTGCCCGACGGGATGGAACCGACCATCAACGCCGAGCACCTCGTGGATCCGGAGAACTTCTCCTACCCGCACGGCACCCATCTGTGCGCGGTCGAAGTGGACACGGAGACCGGGCGGACCTCGATCCGGTCGTACGTGTGCGTCGACGACGTCGGACGGGTGGTCAACCCGATGATCGTCGAGGGCCAGGTGCACGGCGGGGTCGCGCAGGGCATCGCGCAGGCCCTGTACGAGGAGGCGGTGTACGACGACGAGGGCAACCTGGTGTCGGGCACCATGGCCGACTACCTCGTGCCGTCTGCCGCAGACCTGCCGGACTTCGTGACGGACCGGACCGAGACGCCCGCCACGTCGAACCCCCTCGGCGCCAAGGGAGTCGGCGAGGCCGGGACCATCGCGGCCACCCCGGCGGTAGTGAACGCGATCGTCGACGCGCTGCGCCCGCTGGGCGTCGACGACGTCCCGATGCCCTGTACACCCGAGCGGGTCTGGCAGGCCCTTCAGGAGGTGTCGGCATGATTCCCCCGGCATTCGAGTACGCCCGGCCCGTAAGCGTCGAGGAGGCGGTACGGACGCTCGCCGACGCGGGCGACGAGGCGAAGGTGCTGGCCGGCGGGCAGAGCCTGCTGCCGCTGCTGCGGCTTAGGCTCGCCTTCCCCGAGCTCGTCGTGGACGTCGGCCGCGTCCCCGGCCTGCGTGGAGTGCGCGAGGACGGCGACGCACTGGTGATCGGCGCACTGACCACGCACCACGAGGTCGTCCGGGATCCGCTGGTGCGTCGGCACGCGGGACTGCTCGCGGCGGCCACCGCCACAGTCGCCGACCCGGCCGTACGGCACCGGGGCACCCTCGGCGGCTCGCTCGCGCACGCCGACCCCGCCGGTGATCTGCCGACGGTGGCTCTGGCCCTGGACGCCGAGATGGTCGCGGCGGGGCCGCAGGGGCGGCGGAGCATTCCGGCACGGGAGTTCTTCGTCGACTACCTGGAGACCGCGTTGCGGCCCGACGAACTGCTCGTGGAGGTGCGGGTGCCGAAGACGGACGGCTGGGGCTTCCACTACGAGAAGTTCCACCGGGTCGCGCAGGCCTGGGCGGTGGTCGGCGTGGCGGCGCTGGTACGGCGCGACGACGGGCATGTCGCCGAGGCGCGGATCGGGCTGACGAACATGGGCTCGACACCCCTGCGGGCCGCGGCGACGGAGGCGGCGCTGGCCGGGGCGCCGGTGGAGACGGATGCCGTCGCCCGGGCAGCCGCGTCGGCGGCCGAGGGGACCCGTCCGTCGCCCGACCCCTCGGCCACGCCCGAGTACCGTGCGCATCTCGCCCGGGTGCTCACCCGGCGGGCGGTGCTTGCGGCGGCCGGGACGGAGTGACGGCTCGATGGGCCCGGAGGAGGTGCGCGAACGCCTGGAGAAGACGGGGTACCTCGTCGACGAAGGGCTGGCCGTCGCCTGCTTCCTGGCGATCGGGCTGCACCGGCCGTTGTTCTGCGAGGGCGACGCGGGCGTGGGCAAGACCGCGCTCGCGTCCGCTCTCGCCGAGGCGCTCGGCGCCCCGCTGATCCGGCTGCAGTGCTACGAGGGCATCGACGCCTCCCAAGCCCTGTACGACTGGGACTTCCCGCGCCAGCTGCTGCATCTGCGGGCGGCGGAGGCGGCCGGGGTCCGCGATCCGCAGCGACTGGAGGGCGAGCTGTACGACCGCCGGTTCCTCGTGGCCCGCCCGCTGCTGAAGGCCCTGGAGACCCAGCCCTGTGTGTTGCTGGTGGACGAGATCGACCGCGCCGACGACGAGTTCGAGGCGTTTCTGCTGGAGCTGCTCTCGGAGTTCTCGGTCACCGTCCCCGAGCTCGGCACGCTGCGGGCCGAGGAGCCTCCGGTGGTGGTGCTGACGTCGAACCGCACGCGCGAGGTCCACGACGCGCTCAAGCGCCGCTGTCTCTACCACTGGTTCGACCATCCCGGCTTCGCCCGGGAACTCGCCATCGTCCGGCGCAGACTGCCGCAGGTGACGGCCCGGCTGGCCGAGCAGGTGACGGCGCTGGTGCAGGCCCTGCGCGCCGAGGAGCTGGTGAAGCCGCCGGGCGTCGCGGAGACGATCGACTGGGCGCAGGCGCTGGACGCGCTGGGCGCGACGGAGGTGGACGCGGAACGTGCGGTGGCGACCCTGGGGTCGGTGCTGAAGTACCGGGAGGACATGGAGCGGGCCCGGGGCCTTGACCTGTCGGCGATTCTCGCGGCGCGCGGGGCGTGACATGGACACCGACCCGCCCGCCGTCCTCGTCGGCTTCGCCCGCGCCCTGCGCGCGGCGGGTGTGGATGCCGGACCGGACCGTGTGCAGAGCTACCTGCGCGCGCTGGACGCGCTGCGGCCCGGGGTCCGCTCCGATGTGTACTGGGCCGGACGGCTCACCCTCTGCGCAGACCGGGATGACCTGGAGCGCTACGAGCGCGTCTTCGGCGCGTACTTCGGGGGCGCGCCCGTCCGCGGCAACGGCGGGGCGGTGCCACCGCCCCGGCTGCGGGTGGCCGTCCGGGACGCGGGCCCCTCTCCCCGTACGACCACGCGCACCGAGGACACCACGGCGGCACCCGCGCTCGCCTCCGGCACCGAGATCCTCCGCCACCGCGACTTCGCCGGGCTGACCGCGGCCGAGCGGGAGCAACTGCGGTGGCTGCTGGCCGCGTTCACTCTGCGCGCAGAGGCGAGGCGCACCGCGCGGCGGCATCCGGCGCGGCGCGGCGCGGTCGATCCCCGGCGCACCGTTCGGGAGATGCTCCGCCACGGGGGCGAGCCCGTGCGCCCACGGATGCACTCCCGCACCGACCGGCCCCGGCGTGTCGTGCTGCTCGTGGACGTGAGCGGTTCGATGTCCCCGTACGCGGACGCCCTGCTGCGGTTCGCGCACGCCGCCACACGGGGCGGCAGTACCGAGGTCTTCACCATCGGCACCCGGCTGACCAGGGTGACCCGCGAGCTGGCCCACCGGGACCCGGAGGCGGCGCTGGCGGCGGTCGCGGCGGCGGTGCCGGACTGGCGCGGCGGCACCCGGCTCGGGGAGCTGCTGCGCGCCTTCCTCGACCGGTGGGGGCAGCGGGGCATGGCGCGCGGAGCGATAGTGGTGTTGCTGTCGGACGGCTGGGAGCGTGGCGATCCGGCCCTGCTGGCGGGCCAGATGCGCCGCCTGCACCGGCTCGCGCACCGCGTGATCTGGGCCAATCCGCGCAAGGCGCGCCCCGGCTACGCGCCCCTGGCGGCCGGCATGGCGGCCGCGCTGCCGAGCGTGGACGCGTTCGTCGAAGGGCACAGCCTGGCCGCGCTGGAGCGTCTTGCCGCGGTGGTGAGAGGAGCGGAACCGTGACCGAGGGAGCGCAGGATGCGTGAGATCCTCCCGGCGCTGCACCGGTGGTACGTGGCGGGGTCCCCGTTCGGACTCGCCACGGTCGTCGCCGTCAGCCGCAGCGCACCACGCGCGCCGGGCGCGGCAATGGCCGTCGGCCCGGGCGACGAGGTGGTGGGCAGCGTCTCCGGCGGCTGTGTCGAGGGCGCGGTGTTCGAACTGGCCCAGGAGGTCGTGACGTCCGGCGAGGCCCGGCTGGAGACGTTCGGCTACAGCGACGAGGACGCGTTCGCCGTGGGGCTCACCTGCGGCGGCGAGATCACGCTGCTGGTACGGCGGGTGACCCCGCGGGAGGACGTCTCGTTCGGCGCGGTGGCTCAGTCGGTGGCCGCGGGCCGTCCGGTGACCGTGGCGACGGTCATCGACGGCCCCGCGCGGCGGGGGGCCACGCTCGCCGTGTGGCCGGACGAGGTGGCGGGGTCACTGGGCTCGACGGGCCTGGACGTGGCGGTCACCGCGGACGCGCGCGGCGAACTCGCGCTGGGCGCCACCGGGCAGCGGCACTACGGTCCGCGCGGCGAGCGACGCGAGGACGACGTCACCGTCTTTCTGCACTCCTTCGCGCCGCCTCCACGGATGCTGGTCTTCGGCGCCATCGACTACGCGGCCGCCGTCGCCCGGATCGGCGACTTCCTCGGCTACCGGGTCACGGTCTGCGACGCCCGCCCGGTCTTCGCCACCCCGAAACGGTTCCCTGCGGGTGTCGAGGTCGTCGTGGACTGGCCGCACCGATATCTGCGCGGCACGGCCACCGACGACCGCACGGTGATCTGCGTGCTGACCCATGACCCGAAGTTCGACGTGCCCCTGCTGGAGGAGGCGCTGCGCCGGCCGGCCGGGTACATCGGGGCGATGGGCAGCCGCCGCACCCACGACGACCGGATGAAGCGCCTGGCGGAGGCCGGGCTTTCGGAGCCCGAACTCGCCCGGCTGCGCTCGCCGATCGGCCTGGACCTCGGGGCGCGGACGCCCGAGGAGGTGGCGGTGTCCGTCGCCGCCGAGATCGTGGCGCTGCGGTGGGGCGGCAGCGGGGCGCCGCTGGCGGCGACGGCCGGGGCGATCCACCCGACCGGTCCCGCGCCGCTGTGAGGAGGATCCGGAGGAGGAACCAATGGAGCTGCACCACGAGTTCACCGTCCCCGTCCCCGTCCCCGTCGAGGACGCCTGGCGGACGCTCCTCGACATCGAGCGGGTGGCGCCGTGCATGCCGGGCGCGGCGGTGGAGGAGTACGACGGCAAGACCGTGACCGGATCGGTGAAGGTGAAGGTCGGACCGGTCACCGTGACCTACCGGGGCACCGCCGTCTTCGAGGAGCAGGACGAGGACGCGCACCGGATGGTGCTGATCGCGAGCGGCCGGGAGACCCGGGGTCAGGGCACCGCGCGGGCCACGGTCACCGGCACGCTGGAACCGCGGGACGGTGGCGGCACGACGGTCGCGGTGCGCACCGAGCTTGCCGTGACGGGCCGTCCGGCCCAGTTCGGGCGCGGGGTGCTGGCGGAGGTGGGTGACAAGCTGGTCGGACAGTTCGCCGCCCGTCTGGCGCACCAGCTGGACGGGCAGGGAACGGCGGAGCGCGCCGAACCGGAACCGGCCGCCGCCCCGGCCGCCGAGCAGGCGCGCCCCGCAGCGGCCGAACCCATCGATCTCCTGCGCACCGCGGGCGCTCCGGTGGCCAAGCGGCTGGCGGGCGCGGCGGCGGCCGCCGTCGTGGCGGGCCTGGTGTTCCTGCGCGTGCGCCGGTTCAGGCGCGCCCGCTCCGGCGGTGGTCACTGAGATTCTCCGGGTGCCGCCGAAGCCGACGACGGCCGTGCGGCGGCCGGCCTCCGGTCATCCGGTGCGCGGGGGCAGGCGGTGCAGTTCCACGTCCGTCAGCGCGCCGTCCCTCACCGCCGCGGTCATGTAGGTGCAGTGGGGCCGGCGGCGGCGGTCGGTCGGTGACCCGGGGTTGAGCAGGCGCAGGCCGGTTTCCGTGGTGGTGTCCCAGGGGATGTGGCTGTGTCCGAAGACCAGCACGTCGAGGTCGGGGAAGCGTTCGGCGCACCGGCGTTCCCGGCCCTGGGCGGCGCCGGTCTCGTGGACCACGCCGAGGCGCACACCGTCGAGGTCGGCGCGGGCCACTTCCGGCAGCCGGGCCCGCAGGTCGGGGCCGTCGTTGTTGCCGTGGACGCCGAGCAGCCGGGCGGACCGGCTCTCGAGCAGGTCGAGCGTGGCGACGTCCACCCAGTCGCCCGCATGGACCACGACATCGGCGTGCGGCAGCTCGGCCAGGAGCTGGGCGGGCAGCTCCCGGGCGCGCTTGGGGAGGTGGGTGTCGGACATGAGAAGGAGGCGCACGAGGTCAGGGTGTCACGGCGGGCGCGACGAGCAGGCGGGACAGGGCACCTGACGTCAGACGGGCTCCCGCAACGGCGCCTCCTCCAGTGCCAGCTCCGCCCACACCTGTTTGCCGCCGCTGACCGGCAGCGTGCCCCACGTGGCCGACATGGCCTCGACGAGCAGGATGCCGCGGCCGCCCGTCGCCTCCCAGCCGATGCTCGTCGGCTTGACCGGCGTACGCGGTGAGGCGTCGGCGACCGCGATGCGCAGCCGGTGGTTCAGGAGGGTGAGATCGAGGCGGACCTGGCCGTCGGTGTGGACGAGGGCGTTGGTGACGAGTTCGGAGACGACGAGGAGCACCGCGTCGAGATCCTGCGTCACGCCCCAGGCACGCATGGTGCGACGGGTGAACCTGCGGGCGTGCCGGACCGCCTCCGGGACGCGCCATACGGTCCAGCTCTCGCGCAGCGGGCGAAGCGCCATGCCGTCGTAGCGCATGAGGAGCAGGGCGACGTCGTCGCTGCGGTTGGCCCCGGCGAGCACGGCGTCCGCCACGAGTCCGAGGTGGCCGGGGTCGGAGGAGGACAGTTCGCCGGCCAGCCGTTCGAGGCCGTCCTCGAGGTCGAGGTCGGCGGACTCGACCAGGCCGTCGGTGGTCAGGGCGATGACCGTGCCGGGCGGCAGCCGCAGCTGGCTCATCGGGAACTCGGCCTGGGTGATGACGCCGAGCGGCGGTCCGCCCTCCGATTCGGCGATCTCCGTACGGCCGTCCGGGTGACGCAGCACAGGTGGCAGGTGGCCGGCGCGGACGCACCAGGCGGTGCCCTCCTCCATGTCGACGTCGACGTAGCAGCAGGTGGCGAAGAGGTCGGACTCCATGTCCACCAGCAGCCGGTTGGCGTGCGAGACGACGACGTCCGGGGTGTGCCCCTCGGCGGCGTAGGCGCGCAGGGCCGTACGCATCTGGCCCATCAGGGTGGCGGCGCCGGCGCTGTGGCCCTGGACGTCGCCGATCACGAGGGCGACGTGGTTGTCGGGCAGCGGGATCACGTCGTACCAGTCGCCGCCGAGCTCCAGGCCGGCGGTGGTGGGCAGATAGCGGGCCACGGCGACCCCACCGGGCAGCCGGGGCAGCCGGCGCGGCAGGAGGGCGCGCTGGAGCATGCCGATCAGTTCGTGCTCGGCGTCGAAGGCGTGGGCGCGCACCAGCGCCTGTCCGGCGAGGCCCGCCACGGCGGTGAGCAGGGCGCGCTCGTCGGGGGCGAAGTCGTGGGGGTTGTCCCAGCCGACCAGGCAGGCGCCTGCCATGAGCCCGCCTGCGGGCAGCGGCAGCACGGCGAGGCCCCCGGGGCCGACGTCCGCGAGAGCGGGTTCCAGGTCCGTTCCGGCGGGCCAGATCTGGGCGCGTCCCTCGCGTAGCGCGGTGGCCAGCGTCGGCATGGCGCGTACGGGCGCGTCGGGCCACTCCGAGCGCCACTCGGTGCGCCACAGCTCCGGCCAGTCCTCCGGTTCGGGTGGGTCCAGGACGGTGACGACGAGGCGGTCGGACTCCAGCTCGGCGAGGGCGACGCGGTCTGCCTGCAGCGGTGTGCGCAGGGCTGCGACCACGGCCTGGCCGACGTCGCGGACGGTGCCCGCGGTGGCGAGGGCCGCGGCGAGCCGCTGGATGCGGGTGACGTCGCTGACGGCCGGGCGCAGCTTCGAGGCCTCGGCGACCGTTCCGACCAGCCGCGCCGGGCGGCCCTCCCCGGCGGGCAGGATGCGCCCGCGCAGCCGCAGCCACTTCGGCACCCCGGACGGCTGGAGGATGCGGAACTCCAGCTCCCGGTCGCCGATGGACATGTGGTCGGCCTCGACCACGGACATCAGGGAGGGCAGGTCCTCCGGCACGGTCCGGGCGAGCAGGGTCTCGACCCTCCCGTCGAACTCGTCCGGGTCGATGCCGAACAGATCCAGCATTTCGTCGTCGACCTCGACCCGGCCGCTGTCCATGGCGAGGCTGAAGGCGCTGCCCGCCAGCTCACCGGCCTCGGCCGGAGCCGGTGCGGGGCTGCTGACGGCCTCGGCGAGGAGCTGGAGGCATTCGCGGTCCTCGGCGTCGAAGCCGTCCGGGCTCTCGCCCACGGCGGCGAGGCAACCGCCGTCGCGCAGGGGCAGCACGGCCAGCGAGAAGTCCCGTGTCGGCAGTCGGCGCGCCTCCGCGCACCGGCCGAGGTCGTCGGGGGTCAGCCAGAGGGGCTGTCCGGAGCGGTACACGTCCGCCGCGGGGGCACCGCCGGTGAGCGAGTAGGTGTCGCGCAGCCCGTACAGCGTCCTGGGCACGCCGACGGACTCAGAAAGGCACAGCTGATCACCGCCCTCGTCCGGGGAGTAGACGGCCGCGAGCGTCGCCCCGGAGAAGACGAGCGCTTGTTCGAGTACGCGACGCAGACGCTCGCGCGAATTGAGGTCGGCGGTGAGCGTCTTGAGAGCAAGTTCGGCACGCAGCGTTCTCGTTCTGCGTCGCGCAGCGCCCTCACTGACCACGTCCGCAATTACAGCGCTTCCACGGCGCTCGCGCAGCCCCTGTGACCGTGCCGACCGGCCCAGGCCTGCGACGAAGTGCCGTAGGGGCGCCTGTCACGGGTCAACGGCCGAAGGTATCGGGTCACGCGATCGAGTCGGCCGGAAGGGCTCGGTCCGCGACACGGTGGGCGCGCGACCGATTACCGAACGGCTCGAACAGGAGTGTGACGGCCGCCCGTCGGCCCTGGTCCTCCGGGCGCTCGCACACAGACGAAAAGTGACAGCCCGGGTGCGGGTCGTATCCGTCGCCCCGCACACCTGCGCTCGCCGTGCGCGAAGCTCCGCCAGGGTGGAGCCTTGACCAGGGGGCCCTTTGCACACCCCGTGCGAGGAGGTGGACGGCGTGTCCGGCCGGCAGACGCGCACACGGGAGCCGCCCGCCGCCCCGGCACTGTTGGGGCGCCCGCTGCTGTCGCTGACGCTGGCCGCCATGCTGGACGACGTTCACGCGCACGCCGGCGGGGTGTATCTGCTGGCGCCCGACGAGCCGGTCCTGGAGATGGCTGTCATGGCGGGACTGCCCCGCGCGTTCGCCGCCCCCTGGGAGCGGATCGGGCTGGGCGCGCCGATGCCGGTCGCCGAGGCGCTGCGGGAGCGCCGGCTGATCTGGGTGAGCGGCGAGGAACAGATGGCGAATCGCTATCCCCGGATCGCGGTGGTGCTGCCGTACCCGTTCGCCCTGGCCGCGATGCCCGTGGTCACTCCGGACACCGAGTACGGCGCGGTCTATGTGACCTGGCCCGGCCACCGTCCGCCGGAGCTGCCCGACCGGGACCGGGATCATCTGATGGCGGCCTGTGAACGGCTCGCCCAGCGCCTGGAGCGGGCCGCGGCCGAGAGCCGGCCGGTCGGCCCCGAGCCCGATCTGCTCGCCGCCCTGCCGCTGACGGCGACGCTGGGCACGCTCGGCGCGGTGGAGGCGGCCCGGATGGTGGCGCGGCTGCCGTACGGGCTGGCGGCGCTCGACATGCACGGGCGGATCAGCTATGTGAACCCGGTCGCGGCCGAGATGCTGGGCCTCCCGGCGGGCACCCTGGTCGGGACCCATCTCTGGACCGCGGTGCCCTGGCTCAACGATCCGATGTACGAGGACCGCTACCGGGCCGCGCTGATCAGCCAGCAGGTGACGTCCTTCGTGGCGCTGCGCCCGCCCGGGGACTGGCTCTCCTTCCGCCTGTATCCGAGCACCAACGGACTGAGCGTGCGCATCGCCCGGGCACGGTCCGTCTCCGAGATGACCCACGCCGGGCCCCGGCCGGGCGCAGGCCCGCCGCGCCTGGTGACGATGTCGCAGATACTCAACCTGGCCAGCGCGCTCACCGAGGCGGTGGGCGTGCAGGACGTGGTGCAGCTCGTCGCGGACGAGATCGCACCCGCCGTGGGGAGCACGGCCCTGGTGATCCTGGGCTCGCACGGCGGACGGCTGCATGTGCTCGGGCACCGCGGCTATCCGGACCCGTCCGTCGTGGAGCGCTGGCACGGCGCGCCACTGACCGAGCCGATCCCCGGCGCGCACGTCCTGGCCACCGGGGTGCCCGCCTTCTTCGACTCCTGGCAGCAGCTGGAGCACCTGTACCCGCGGCGGCGTGGGACGGAGGACGGGATGGCCTCGTGGGCATATCTGCCGCTCATCGCCTCGGGCCGCCCGGTGGGCACCTGCGTTCTCGCCTACGCCGAGCCGCATCCGTTCCCGGCCGACGAGCGTGCGGTGCTGACCAGCCTCAGCGGTCTGATCGCCCAGGCCCTGGAACGGGCCGTGCTCTACGACGCCAAGCACCAGCTGGCACACGGGCTGCAGGCCGCGCTGCTGCCCAGCTCCCTGCCGTCGCTGCCCGGCATCGAGGCGGCCGCACGGTATCTGCCCGCCACCCAGGGCATGGAGATCGGGGGCGATTTCTACGACCTGGTGCCCACCGGCGTCCGGGCGGCCGCGGTGATCGGTGACGTACAGGGGCACAACGTGACGGCGGCAGGCCTGATGGGGCAGATCCGTACGGCCGTACGCGCGTACACGGCCGTCGGCCAGTCGCCGGCGGAGGTGATGCGCAGCACCAACCGGCTGCTGATCGACCTGGGCTCCGATCTGTTCGCGAGCTGTGCGTATCTGCGGCTCGATCCCGGGCGGGGGCGGGTGGTCATGGCGCGGGCGGGGCATCCGCCGCCGCTGCTGCGCCGGCCGGACGGGCGGGTCCGTGTGCTTGATCTGGCCGGGGGGCCGCTGCTCGGGATCCAGGGGCCGGTCAGATATCCGACGAGCGAGTTCGCCCTGGCGCCGGGTTCGGTGCTCGCGCTCTACACCGACGGGCTGATCGAGTCCCCGGGCGTGGACATCGAGGACTCCCTGGCGGACCTGGGCGAGCGGTTCGCCGACGGCGGCGACGAACCTCTGGAGGAGCTGGCGGACCGGCTGGTGGCGGGCACCGCGACGGCCGAGGAGCGGCTGGACGATGTCGCGTTGCTGCTTTTGCGGGCGCGAACGCCCGTATGACGCTGGGGGCGGGCGCGGAATCGCCGGGATGCCCGGTGCGGAACGCACACAGAACGGTCCGGCCCTCCCGCCGGAGGGCCGGACCGTTTCACTGTCCCGGTGACACCGCTACCGCGTCCGGGTCAGTGGCTCGTCAGACCGGAACCGTCAGCCGCACCGTTGCCCGTCGACTGCCCGGCCGCGCCATTGCCCGTCGACTGCCCGGACTGGTCGGCAGCGCCGCCCGTCTGCGTACCCGCACCGCTCTGGTCACCGGCACCCGCACCGCTCTGGTCGCCAGTACCGGCACCGGCACCGCTCTGGCCGCCGGGGCTCGCGGTGTCACCGGGGCTGGCACTCTGGCCGCCCGCGCCCGCCGCGCCACCCGCACCGGCCGCGCCGCCCGCACCGAGCGTCGCGCCGGTCGCCTGGAGCGCCGCGGTCACCGGCTGGAAGAAGGTCTCGCCACCGGCGGTGCAGTCGCCGCTGCCGCCCGAGGTCAGACCGACCGCGCTGCCGTCCTGGGTGAACAGGGAGCCACCGCTGTCGCCGGCCTCGGCGCAGACGTTGGTCTGGATGAGACCGTTGACGGTGTCGACGCCGCCCGGGACGGTCTCGCTCTGGAAGTTGACGGTGGCGTCGAGGCCGGTGACGGTTCCGTCGTGCAGACCGGTGGTGCTGCCCATCCGGAAGACCTGCGTACCCACCACCGCGTCCGCGGCCTTGGTGATCTGGACCGTCTGGCCGTTGCCGACGTTGACCTCGCTCGGCGCCTGGGTGTTGGGATCGTTGTACTTGACGAGCGAGAAGTCGTTGCCGGGGAAGGTGGCCTGGTCGACGGTGGCGATCGGCTGGCCGTTCTGGGAGTCGGACCACTGCTTCGCCGCGACCCCGCAGTGACCCGCCGTCAGGAAGGCGGGGCTGCCGTCCTTCGCGGTCACGTTGAAGCCGAGGGAGCAGCGGACGCCGCCACCGTTGGCCTGGGCGAAGATCGCATCGCCGCCCGACACGAACGTCTTGAACGTGCCCGCGGACTTCTTGACGGTCGCCACGTTCGAGCCGAGGCTCTTGACCGTCGACACCAGTTTGTCCCACTTGCCGCCGGTGACCGTGCTGTCTGCGGTGACCCGGATCTCGTTGGTCTTGGGGTCGACGGACCAGGCGGTGCCGGCCATCGTCGCCCTGGCCTTGAGCGTCCTGGCCGCGGACTGCAGCGTGGCGGTGCTGTTCTGCACCTGGTTGGGGACCGCGCCCGCCTCTCTGATGGTGTTGACGACGTTGCTGTCGTTGCCGACCACGTTGATGACGACCTGCTGCTTGTCGGCGTTGTAGTACGACCCCGCGAAGGCATCACCCAACTGGGCCGCGATCTTCGAGGCGAGGTTCGAGACGTCGTTCGCCTTGAACGTCTTGGGGGTGGCATTGTTCGACGAGTCCGTCTGAGACGCCATGGCGTTGGGCAGCAGAAGGGCCGCAGCTCCGAGCGCCGCCACGCCTCCGACTGCGATCGCGGCCTTGCGCTTGGGTACGCGTTTGTGACTCAACTTCTTGACCTCCTGGGGACGGGGTCCATTGCCGCCGTCCGGCAGCTGACTGGGGGCGCCTGGATGCCTGTTGATACGCACGCGTCACGTGGGTCGTTCAAACCTCACTGCAACTGGCCGAGTTGGCGTATGCGAAAGCGTGAAATAGGTGGCAAAGACGTCTGCGGGGACGCCGGCAGGGGAAGGAATCACGCATGACGCCAGCCGAAGCCGACAAGATCCTCTCCGCCAACTTCGCCCCCTGGGTGCTCGAACTGGGCCTGACGGTCGTGGAGCTGGACGGCCGGCGGGCCGTACTGCGACTGCCCTGGTCCACACGGCTGGCCCGGGAGGGCGGCGGACTGTCGGGGCAGGCGCTGATGGCCGCGGCCGACACGGCGACGGTGATCGCGGTGTCGGCGGCGCGCGGCGGCTTCGTACCGATGACGACGGTTCAGCAGTCCACGAGCTTCCAGCGCGCGGTCATGGACGCGGACGTGCTGGTGGAGGCCGTCCTCGGCAAGCTCGGCCGGCGTATGGCCTTCGCGGACATCACGATGTCCGCGGAGGGCTCGGGGGACATCGCGGCGCGGGCGAGCACGGTGTACGCCCTGCTGGGTTAGCCCCAGCACGAGCACGATCTGCTACCGACAGGTAACCGTCGGTTTCCCCTGCGGAGCGGAATCCCGGCTTCGGGGAATCTGCACATCGAATGCGCAAGCGAGTCACCGTGCACCACGGATCTGCACAGTCGTGCGCCGGGGGTCGCGCCGTTGTGCCGGGACTGTCCCATTCGGGATCGGGGCGGCAAGGGGCCGTGTGCGCCGATGCCATGCAGCATGTGAAGAAGTCGCCGCCAAGGCGTGCGCACGCCTGCACGGATCGACGCTTCGCGACATCAATTGCCCTGGTGAGAGGGCTGGTTGATTGGAGTCGCCGCGCGTCGGCGTGCTTTGATCCGTTGCACCGCGGGAGCCACCCGAAGGGGCCCGGCAACGGGTGCCCGGCGCCCGCGGACCGCGGCCGACCGTCTGTCCCCAGAGGGGGGCCGCTCTCCCCCTTGTGAATATCCATACGAAGGGAAGTTCCATCATGAACTCCACCCCCCAGGTTGAGACCGCCGAGATCTCGGACGCCGAGCTGGACGCCGTTTCCGGTGGCCTGCAGCTGAACGCCGTTGGCACCGTCACCGGCCTGGTGGACGGCGTCGCCCCGGTTTCCGGCCTGGCCGGCACGGCCGTCGGCACCGTCGAGGGTGTCACCGGCCTGAACACCGCCCCGGTCACCCAGCTGGTCGCCGGTCTCTGATCGCACCTCTGTGCCGTTGAGTCCCGGAACTGCCTCCCGGTTCCGGGACTCTCGGATGCCGTAAATCTCTCCGACAGGTGAGGGAAGTTCCGTGCAGTTCCGTAGGCAGGCCCTCGCCAAGCTGCAGTCGCCCGAAGAGCTCGACCTCCCGGTGCGTTTCGCGCGTCCCCAGGGCTGGCTCGCCCTCTCGGTGACGGTGGTCGTCATGGCCGCCGCGTCCGTCTGGGCCGTCACCGGCTCGGTGGCCTCCACCGTCAGCGCGCCCGCCATTCTCACGCACGGGGAGGGCAGTTACATCCTGCAGAGCCCCGTGGCCGGGCAGGTCACCGCGATCCTCGCTCAGGAGGGCGAGCGACTGCCCGCGAACTCCCCGGTCCTCAAGGTCCGTACGAGTCAGGGCGACTCGGTCGTCCGCACGGTCGCCGCGGGCCGTATCACCGCGCTCGCCGCCACCATCGGCCAGATCATCCAGACCGGGGCGAATGTCGCCGCCGTGGAGAAGGTCGCCCACGCATCGGACCCGCTGTACGCAACGGTGTACGTCCCCGCCGACAATGCCGCGTCCATCCCCGCGAACGCCTCCGTCGACCTCACCGTCCAGTCGGTGCCGGCCCAGTCGTACGGCGTGCTGCGCGGCCATGTGAAGTCCGTGGACCGCACGGCCCAGTCGCCGCAGCAGATCGCCGAGTTCCTCGGGGACAGCCAGCTGGGCGAGCAGTTCACCAGGAAGGGCCGCCCGGTGGCCGTACTCGTGCGGCTCGACACGTCGTCGGGCACGAAGAGCGGCTACCGGTGGTCGTCCGCGGACGGCCCGCCGTTCACGCTCTCCTCCATGACCCTGGCCTCGGGTTCGATCCGCATGGCCGATCAGCGTCCCATCGATTGGCTCCTGCCGTGACCGCTCCCCAGGACACTCTGCCTCCGGTACGGGGCAGACGCCGCGCCGCGCCGCAGAAGCGCCCCGTCCCCAAGGGCAGGCGCAGGCCCGTCCGTACGCCCACCGTGCTGCAGATGGAAGCCGTGGAGTGCGGCGCCGCCTCGCTTGCCATGGTCCTCGGCCACTACGGCCGGCACATCCCACTGGAAGAGCTGCGCATCGCCTGCGGCGTCTCCCGCGACGGTTCGCGTGCCAGTAACCTCCTCAAGGCTGCCCGCAGTTACGGCCTGACGGCCAAGGGCATGCAGATGGACACGGCCGCGCTCGCGGAGGTGAAGGCTCCCGCGATCCTTTTCTGGGAGTTCAACCACTACGTCGTCTACGACGGTATGGGGCGCCGCCTCGGCCGCCGGGGCGTGTACGTCAACGACCCGGGCAAGGGCCGCCGTTTCGTGCCGATGGAGGACTTCGACACCAGCTTCACCGGAGTCGTCCTGGTGATGGAGCCGGGCGAGGGCTTCGAGAAGGGCGGCCGCAGACCCGGCGTGCTCGGCGCCATGCCCGCCCGGCTGCGCGGCACTTCGGGCACGATGCCCGCCGCCGTCCTGGCGAGTCTCCTGCTGGTGGCGGTCGGTGCGGCGATGCCCGCGCTGAGCCGCACGTACATCGACATGTTCCTGATCGGCGGGCAGACCTCGCTGCTGGGCGTGCTGTTCGCGTCCATGGCGGCCTGTGTGGTGCTCACGATCGTGCTGACCTGGCTGCAGCAGGCGAATCTGCTGCGCGGCCGGATCATCTCCTCCACGCTCTCCAGCGCCCGCTTCCTGCGCCATCTGCTGCGGCTGCCGGTGACGTTCTTCGCCCAGCGCAGCCCCGCCGACCTGGTGCAGCGGCTCCAGTCCAACGACGCGGTCGCCGAGACCCTGGCCCGTGATCTCGCGGCGGCGGGCGTCGACGCGATCGTCGTCGTGCTCTACGCGGTGCTGCTGTACACGTACGACCCCCAGCTGACGTTCGTCGGCATCGGCGTGGCGCTGCTCAACGTGGTGGCGATGCGGGTCGTCGTACGGCTGCGGGCCACGCGCACGGCGAAGCTGCGTGCGGACAGCGCCCGGCTCACCAACACGGCTTACACCGGCCTGCAGTTGATCGAGACGATGAAGGCGACCGGCGGCGAGGACGGCTACTTCCGCAAGTGGGCGGGACAGCACGCCACGACCCTGGAGGAGCAGCAGCGGCTCGGGGTGCCGAGCGCCTGGCTGGGCGTGGTCGCGCCGACGCTCGCCACGCTCAACAGCGCGCTGATCCTGTGGATCGGCGGTATGCGCGCGGTCGAGGGCCATATCTCGGTGGGCCTGCTGGTCGCGTTCCAGTCGCTGGTGACCCGCTTCACCGCACCGGTCACCCGCCTGAACGGGGTCGCGGGCCGCATCCAGGACTTCGCCGCGGACGTGGCCCGTCTCAAGGACGTGGAGAGCTTCCGGGCCGACCCGCTCTACGGCCGCTCGGGCGGCCGGGAGTCGACCCGGCGGCTGCACGGCCATGTCGAGCTGGAGAACATCACGTTCGGCTACAGCCCGCTCGACAAGCCGCTGCTGAGCGGCTTCGACCTGACGGTCGGCCCCGGACAGCAGGTGGCGCTGGTGGGCGGCTCCGGCAGCGGCAAGTCCACGGTGTCCCGGCTGATCTCGGGCCTGTACGCACCGTGGGAGGGCGTGATCCGCATCGACGGACAGCGCCTGGAGGACATTCCGCGCGGCGCGCTCGCCGCCTCCGTCTCCTTCGTCGACCAGGACGTCTTCCTCTTCGAGGGCACGGTCCGCGACAACGTGGCGCTGTGGGACCCGTCGATCCCGGACGACGCGGTGGTCGCCGCGCTGCGGGACGCGGCCCTGTACGAGGTCGTGATGCGCCGTCCGGGCGGTATCCACAGCCGGGTGGAGCAGGACGGACGGAACTTCTCCGGCGGGCAGCGCCAACGCCTGGAGATCGCACGGGCGTTGGTGCGCGACCCCAGCATCCTCGTCCTCGACGAGGTGACCAGCGCACTGGACGCGGAGACCGAGCAGACCGTGATCGACAATCTGCGCAAGCGCGGCTGCGCCTGCGTGGTGATCGCGCACCGGCTCAGCACCGTGCGCGACAGCGACGAGATCGTGGTGCTCCAGCACGGCACGATCGTGGAACGCGGGCGGCACGCCGCCCTGGTGGCGGCCGGCGGGGCGTATGCCGAGCTGGTCAGGGAGCGATGAGATGACGGCGGTTCACGAGGGCGACGTCGTCCTGGGCGCCCTCGGCGGGATGGGCGCTCCGATCGACTGCTCCGGCATGGGCCGGCTCGACCTGGAGGGGCCGCAGGTCCTGTGGCTGGTCGCGTCCGGCGCGCTGGACCTGTTCGCGGTGGACGCGGCCGTACAGGGCCACTGGCATCACCTCGGCCGTCTGGAGGCCGGCTCCCTGCTCCTCGGCCCGGTCGCCGGCCCCCAGCACACCCTGGTCGCCCGGCCGGTGCGCGACTGCGTGGTGCGCCGTATCCAGCTGCGCGAGCTGTACCAGCCGGTCGACACACAGACCTGGTCGTACGACGAGTACGGCAACCCGCAGTACGTGCCGCCGACGACGAGTCCCCTGGAGTACGCCCTCGCCCTGGGCGTCGGCCGCGGTCTGTCGATCCTCTTCCAGGCGCCGATGGCCACCGAGCGGGCCGCCGACATCACCGACGACGACGTGTTCTGGATGCAGGTGCCGCCGGGCAGTGTCCAGTACGGGGCGCTGTACGGGGCGGAGGCGGCGGCCGATCTGCTGATGGACCCCGCGGTCTGGCAGGCCATGGTCGACCAGCAGTACCGGCTGCTTGCCGCCCTCGACCGGTGGATCGAGCAACTGGAGCGCACGCACGAGACCCGTACGGCCGCGGGAATCAAGGCGGGTGAGGCGGTCCGCGCCCAGGCCGACCGGACCCTGCTCGCCTCGATCGGCAAGTCGTCGGCGCAGCGCACGACGGCGGCCGACGCCGACGCCACCTACGCGGCGTGCAAGTTGGTGGCGGGCGCGACGGGAATCACGCTCGCCGAGCCCGCGCAGAGCGGCTCCGAGAGCGACCGCCTCGACCCGGTCGAGCGCATCGCGATCGCCTCGCGCGTCCGTACCCGGGCCGTACGGCTCGACGGGCGCTGGTGGCACGACAACGTCGGCCCGCTGGTGGGCCATCGGGCCCTGTCCGGCGCGCCGGTCGCCCTGCTGTGGCGGCGTGGCGGCTATGTCGCCGTCCAGCCGTCGTCGGGACGTGAGACGCCGATCGAGAAGGCGAACGCGGCGGAGTTCGAACCGCGTGCGGTGATGTTCTACCGTCCGCTGCCCGACCAGCGGCTGGGTCCGCTGCGGCTGCTGCGGTTCAGCATGCGCGGTACGCGCGGCGACCTCGTCGGCCTCCTGCTCAGCGGTCTGGTGACCGTCGCGATCGGCGCGCTGGTGCCCATCGCCACCGGCAAGGTGCTCGGTGAGTACGTGCCGAAGGCGCAGACCGGACTGATCGTCCAGGTCTGCCTCGCCATCATGGTCTCCGGCGTGGTGGCGGCGGCGTTCATGCTGCTGGAGAACCTGACCATCCTGCGTCTGGAGGGGCGCATCGAGGCGACGCTCCAGCCGGCGGTCTGGGACCGGCTGCTGAGGCTGCCGACGAAGTTCTTCGCCGAGCGCTCCACCGGAGAGCTGGCAAGCGCCGCGATGGGCGTCAGCGCGATCCGCCGGCTGCTCGCCGGGGTCGGTCCGACGGTGGCGCAGTCGGTGACGGTGGGCGCGATGAACCTGGGGCTGCTGCTCTGGTACAGCGTGCCCATGGCGCTGGCCGCGGTGGGCATGCTCGTGGTGATCGCCGCCGTGTTCCTGGGGCTCGGACTGTGGCAGGTGCGCTGGCAACGACGGCTCGTCCAGCTCACCAACAAGCTGAACAACCAGGCGTTCCAGACCCTGCGCGGCCTGCCCAAGCTGCGGGTCGCGGCGGCCGAGAACTATGCGTACGCCGCCTGGGCGCGGGAGTTCGCGCACAGCCGTGAACTGCAGCAGAAGGTCGGCCGGATCAAGAACCTCACCACCGTTCTGGGCGCGGTCTATCTGCCGCTGTGTTCCCTGCTGCTGTTCATGCTCCTCGCGGGCCCGGCGAGAGGCGCGCTGTCGGCCTCCGGCTTCCTCACGTTCAACACGTCGGTGACCATGCTGCTGACCTCGGTCACCCAGCTGACCGGTGCGTTCGTCTCGGCGGTGGCGGCGCTGCCACTGTTCGAGGAGATCAAGCCGGTGCTGGACGCCATGCCCGAGGTGCGCACGGCGAGCACGCGGCCGGGCCTTCTGTCCGGCGGCATCGAGGCGCGCCGGCTCTCGTTCCGGTACGCCGACGACGGCCCCCTGGTCCTGGACGACGTGTCCTTCGATGTGAAACCGGGCGAGTTCGTGGCGATCGTCGGGCCGAGCGGCTGCGGCAAGTCCACGCTGCTGCGCCTGCTGATCGGCTTCGACAAACCGGTCTCCGGGAGTGTCCTGTACGACGGCCAGGACCTGGCGGCGCTCGACCAGTCGGCGGTGCGCCGTCAGTGCGGGGTGGTGCTCCAGCACGCGCAGCCGTTCACCGGTTCGATTCTTGACGTCATCTGCGGCACCGAGCCTTACACGCCCGAGGAGGCGATGGCGGCGGCCGAGATGGCAGGCCTCGCCGAGGACATCAAGCGGATGCCGATGGGGCTGCACACCATCGTCCAGGGCAGCGGCGCGATCTCCGGCGGCCAGCGCCAGCGTCTGATGATCGCGCAGGCGCTGATCCGCCGGCCGCGCATCCTGTTCTTCGACGAGGCGACGAGCGCCCTGGACAACGAAACCCAGCGCAGGGTCATCGAGAGCACCCGCGCCCTGAACGCCACCCGGATCGTGATCGCCCACCGCCTCTCCACCGTGCTGGACGCGGACCGCGTCATCGTGATGGAGGACGGCAAGGTCGCCCAGCAGGGCCCGCCGACGCAGCTTCTCGCGGACACCAGCGGGCGCCTGCACGAGCTGGTGCGCAGGCAGATGGCCTGAGCGGTCAGGCGTCCGCGCCGGGAATGGGCGCGCCCGACGGGATCCCGGCCTCCACGTAGGCCTCGTAGTACTCCCTCCAGGGGGCGCTCATCCCCGCGTGCGGGCCCTCGAAGCTCGCGCCGCGGGCCTTGGCGTCCAGGGCCGAGAGGCAGACCTCCCAGCCGGCGCCGTTGCGGGCGGCGGTGTTCTCCTCGCCCAGGACGTTGGTGAGCGTGAAGCGGGTGCGCTTGCCGTCCAGCTCCTCCAGGTCGAAGCGCAGCTCGTCGCCGCCCCACTCGAAGGAGAGGTGCCGGGGCGGGTCGACGGCCACGACCGTGCCGGTCGACTCGGGCATGTTCGGGTCCCCGCTGAACCTGACGGTGCCGCCGGGGCGCAGGTCGAAGTCCGCGCGGGAGGGGAACCACTGGGCGAGCTCGTCGGGATCGGTAACGAACCGCCAGACGCGGTCGATCGCGTGATCGTAGACGCGGCTGAAGCGGACGGCGGGACGGCCGTCGTCGAGCGTGAGGTACGTGCCGGTGAGGTCGGCGGCCATGGTTGATCAGTCCTTCGGGGAGGGGGCCTGCGGGTCGTCCGATGTCTCGTCGAGGCGCCGGCCCAGAGCGTCCAGACTGCTGTTCCAGAGCGCGCGGTACGGGGCGAGCCAGGCGTCGAGTGCGGCGATCGGGGCCGGGTCCAGCGCATACACCCGGCGCTGCGCGTCCTGTCGTACGCGCACCAGGCCCGCGTCGCGCAGCACCTTCAGGTGCTTCGACGTACTCGGCTGGCTCAGACCGCACGCCTCGACGATCTCACCGACGGGCCGCGGTCGCTCCAGGAGCAGCGCGACGATGGCCCGGCGGTGGGGATCGGCGAGGGCGGTCCACAGGGAGGCATCGGCCACGAGCCCAATATGCCCCTGCGGTTATATTCCCGTCAAGGAATGGAAGCGCCACCGGACCGGAGACCGGACCCACAGGATCGAAACGTTGCCGTTTCGCTCGAAGGGGTTTAGCCTCCAGGTGTACGAAACGGTTTCGTTTATGAGCCGTTTGACCGAGCGACTTTCCCTGGAGTGGTTCTCCCATGTCCCAGACGGTGAAGGACGGCACCCGCACGGGTGCCGTGGACGCGCTGCCGACCGCTTCGCCGAAGCGGTGGTGGATCCTGGCGGTCGTCGCGATCGCCCAGCTGATGGTGGTGCTGGACGCCACCATCGTGAACATCGCCCTGCCCTCCGCCCAGGCGGACCTGGGCTTCTCCGACGCCAACCGGCAGTGGATCGTCACCGCCTACGCGCTGGCGTTCGCCTCCCTTCTGCTGCTCGGCGGACGGATCGCGGACCTGTTCGGGCGCAAGCCCGCCTTCCTCGTCGGCGTCGTCGGCTTCGCGGCCGCCTCGGCACTCGGCGGCGCCGCGACCGGCTTCGGCATGCTGGTCACCGCCCGCGCCCTGCAGGGCGCCTTCGGCGCGCTGCTCGCACCGGCCGCGCTGTCACTGCTGAACACGACGTTCACGGACGCCCGTGAGCGGGCGAGGGCCTTCAGCGTGTACGGCGCGATCGCCGGCGCAGGTGGTGCGGTCGGCCTTCTGCTCGGGGGCATCCTGACCGACGCGCTGGACTGGCGCTGGACGCTGTACGTCAACGTGGCCATCGCTGTCGTCGCCTTCGCGGGCGGCTGGCTGCTGCTGGACAACCACCGCGACGCCGCGAACTCCAAGCTGGACGTGCCGGGCACGGTCCTGGTCGCCGGCGGACTCTTCGCCCTGGTCTACGGCTTCTCCAACGCGGAGACACATGACTGGAGCTCCCCGCAGACCTGGGGCTTCCTGATCGCGGGCGGCGTGCTGCTCGCGGCCTTCTCCTGGTGGCAGACCCGCGCCGCACACCCGCTGCTCCCGCTGCGCATCCTGCTCGACCGCAACCGCGCGGCCTCGTACCTCGCGGTGCTGATCACCGGCGCGGGCATGTTCGGCGTGTTCCTCTTCCTCACCTACTACCTCCAGCTGAACCTCGGCTTCAGCCCGACGAAGACCGGTGTGGCGTTCCTGCCGATGGTCGGGGCGCTGATGGTGACGGCGCAGCTCGGCACCACGGTGCTGCTGCCGCGGATCGGCCCGAAGGCCGTCATCCCGCTCGGCTTCGCCGTCGCCGCCGCCGGTATGGCCTGGCTGACCGGCATCGGACTCGGCTCGCACTACGCGACCGCGGTGCTGGCGCAGCTGGTCGTGATCGGCGTGGGCCTCGGCCTGGTGATGCCGCCCGCGATGCAGCTCGCCACCGGCGGAGTGGCGGCCGAGGACGCGGGTGTCGCCTCCGCGGCGGTCAACGCCATGCAGCAGGTGGGCGGTTCGATCGGTACGGCCCTGCTGAACACGCTGGCCGCGAGCGCCGCGACCGACTACCTGGCCGGCAAGGACGCCACCAGCAAGCTGGTCCGGGCGCAGGCGACCATCGAGAGCTACACCACCGCCTTCTGGTGGTCGGCGGGGTTCTTCGCCGCGGGTGCGGTCATCGCGTTCCTGCTCTACCGCCGCGGCGCCCGGCAGCCCCACGCCGACGCCGCTCCGGTCGTCCACATGTGATCACCGTGTGATCATTCCTCCGGGACCGAGGGGCCGCCGTTCGCAGGGAAACGGCGGCCCCTCCGCTGTCTGCGGTACCGGGCGGCGAGCGCGGCGAGCCGTGCCTGCTGGGCGATCTCGTTCCCCGGGACGGCCGGGCGGTAGACCACGAGCGCGCGGTGCCGTTTCTCCAGCCGGAACGCGCCGGCCGCAGGGGCGACCTCGCCGTCGTAGGCGAAAGTGTCCGTACCCCGGAGGCCGTCGGCCTGCACCCAGGGCACCCGCTCGGCCCGGTAGACCCGGGAACGTCCGAGGGCCCCGAGGAGCGCCGAGACCGCCACGCGGGTACGGGCCAGCCGGTGATCGCCCTCGATCAGGCGCAGATCGAGCAATCCGTCGTCGAGCCGTGGCCGGAAGGCGGGCGCGAAGCCGTCGGGGACGTAGCGGCCGTTGCCCGCGAAGAGCAGCCACAGACGGCGGGGGTGCCCGCCCAGGCGCACGTCGACGGGGGTCGCGATACGCAGCACCCGGATGAGCGCCAGGGCCGCGGCGGGCCGTTTGCCCCAGCGGCGCTCCAGCCGTTCGCGCAGGCGGACCAGGTCGGGGTAGAGGCCGATGCTGAAGGTGTTCAGGAACTCGATGTCCGTATCGGACGCCTCGCACGCCAAGGGTGCCGCCACCGCGATGTCCACGGCGACCGCCTCGCCGCGGACGACGGCGCTCGCGGTGTCCTCCAGGTGGGGTACGCCCACGTCGAGCGCGAAGTGATTGAGGGTGCCGCCCGGGAACACCGCGAGGGCCAGCCCGTGCCGGGCCGCGGCCCGGGCCGCCGCGTTGACGGTGCCGTCGCCGCCGTAGACACCCAGCGCACCGCCCAGCTCGACTGCACGGAGCACCGCCCGGTCCAGGAGCGCGGCGAAGTCGTCGTCCGGGCCGCGCTCGACGAGTTCGGCCCGGGGCAGCAGTTCGGCAAGGAGGACCGCGGGCGGCAGCGGGGCGGCCGGGGCGCCGGTTCCGGCGCGGCTGTTGATGAAGACGACCAGCCCGTCGCCGTCGGGCAGGGCGGGGGCCCGGGCCGGTGGCCGCTCCCGCTCGGGGTTCACCTGGCGCGGCGGCCACCAACGGCAGGTGAGCACCGCCGCACCGGCCCCGATCGCCATCCCGGCCAGGACGTCCCCCGGATAGTGCACGCCGACGTAGACCCGCGAGAAGGCGACGGCCGCGGCAACGGGGGCGATCAGCGCGCCGTAGCGGGTGGATTCGAGAGCGACGCCGGTGGCGAAGGCCGCGGCCGAGGCGGAGTGGCCGGAGGGGAAGGAGGTGGTGTGTGGCTGGCGGGTGAGGTGGCGGATCTGCGGTACGAGCTCGAGGAGCGGCCGCGGGCGCCGGGCGCTCCACTTGACGAGGGTGTTCACGGTGAGCGAGGCGAGCGCCAGCGAACCGGTCCCGCGCAGGGCGGCGCGCCGGGCCGTGCGGCCGCCGAGCGCCGCGAGCCCGGTCGCCGCGCCGAGCCACAGCCGGCCGTGGTCGGCGGAGCGGCTCAGCCGGGTGAGCGCGGGATCGGCGCCGGGGACCCGGGCGGTGGCGACCCGGGTGAACAGCCGCTGGTCCAGCTCGCCGAGGAAACGCATGTTCCACGGGTACCCGGCCCGGGACGTACCGGCATCCGGGGCGGCCCCAACCGGTGACGGCACTGCTCCGTGCGGCGGAGGCTTCGAAACTTTCGGACGACTGCCGGGCCCTATGCCGGGGATCCGGCGGCCGGCTCGTACTCGAACCAGTCGAAGGCCACGCTGCCCTCGGTGGCGTACATGCCGATCACCCGGCCGGTGAACCCGGTGGCGATCTGAGTGGAGAGGTAGCGGCCGTCGAGTTCGGCCAGAGTTACGGGAGTCGGCCCGCCGAGCGAGAAGGTGATCGTGTCCGGGCCGCCCGGCCTGACGCCGAGCGCGTCGTCCGCCGCCCGGTCCGCGGCTGACACGGTGGGCGGCAGCACCCCGGTCGTACGGATGCCGATGGCCAAGGTCACCTCGCCCGGCGGCACGTGCTGACGCGCCAGGCATTGCCGCAGCGGCCCGATGCGGGCCAGCACGCTCACCGCTCCCCCGCTCACCTCGATGTCGTAGTGATGGGCCTCGTCCATGCGAACGGAGAGGCCGCCCCGGCCCGAGCCGGGATCCATGCGGACGACCACCCGGCAGTCGGGGTGCTGTTGCCGGCGGCCGAGGAACGTGTGGCCCGCGCGGTCGAGGGAGTTCCCGGTGGCGGTCAGAGTGAGCCACCCGGGCCGCTCCTGCAACGACCAGGAGCCCTCCGGCCTGCGACGCGGGGAGATCCAGTACTGCGCCGGGTCCGCGGTGTCGAAGTCGTCCCGCTCCGGCGGGGGTTCGACGGGATGCCAGGCCGCCGGGGCCGGGTGACGCTCCCGCACCGGCCCTACCCGGGGCCACCCGTGGACCCACTCCACCGGGGTCAGAAAGGTCTCACGGCCCAGGACGTGGAAGTGGGGGAAGTAGCCGCGGGGCCGCGTGCCGAGCAGCAGCATCCACCAGGTGCCGTCGGGCGCCGACACCAGATCGGCGTGGCCGGTGCACTGGATCGGCAGATCGGTGCTGCGGTGGGAGAGGATCGGGTTGGCCGGAGCCGGTTCGTAGGGTCCACGCGGGGAGCGGGCGCGGGCGATCGACACGCTGTGCCCGTGCGCCGTACCGCCCTCGGCCAGCATCGGGTACCACCACGCGCCGATGCGGTACAGGTGCGGAGCCTCTGGATGTTGCAGGCCCGTACCGGACCAGACGGGCAGTGGGCCCTCCAGTACGGCGCCGGTCGCCGGGTCGATCCGGGCGACCTGTACGCCGGCGACGGCACACCAGCACGACCCGTCCTCGTCCCAGGCCAGATCGGGGTCGATGCCGGGCAGGCCGACCGGGACCGGATCCGACCACGGGCCCTCGGGGCGTTCACTGGTGACGATGAAGTTGCCTCTGCCGCCGACTTCGGTGGTGATCACGTAGAAGCGGCCGTCGGGGTGCCGGATGGTGGGCGCGTAGATGCCGGCCGAGGCCGGCACACCGTCCGGCAGGACCAACTGCCCGGGCCGGTCGAGGACGTTGCCGATCTGCCGCCAGTGCACCAGGTCCCGGCTGTGGAAGAGGGGGACGCCGGGGAAGTACTCGAAGCTGGAGCACACCAGGTAGTGGTCCGCGCCGACGCGGCACACGCTGGGGTCGGGGTGGAACCCGCCGATCACGGGGTTGGCGTACGTCCGCATGTGCAGCAGTCCTTTCCCGGCCCCTGCGAGGCGTTGGAAAGTTGCGTACCGGCGAGCGAGCCTTGCGGAGCCGAACTCCAGGCGGCGGTACGGGACTTGGGCAAGGCAAGGACGCAGCCGGCAGACCAGGCTCGGCCGTCGTACGTCTTCCCCCTGGTGCCCGGCTGTGCTTGCCTGGGGAGCCCTTTCGGCGGTCGGGGCGGGAGTTGCGGCATGCGGAAGCCGTGGATCGTGGGGGTGCTGATGGCCGGGCTGCTGCTCGGCGCATGCGGGGATCCGGTGTCGGGGCCCGAGGCGGCACCGCCCGCGCCCGAGATCCCGGGGGCCTCCGCCACGACACACCAACGGGCGGTGGCCACGCCGGGCACCGACCCCGCCAAGGCTCCCACCGTGCTCTACCTGGGCGACTCGATCGCGATGGAGAACCAGAAGGTGCTGGGGCGACAGCTGAAGAGCGAGCTGCATGCGACGTACACGAGCGCCCCCTATTCGGGCACCACGCTGTGCGACTACCTGGAGGGCGTCGCGGAGCGGTCGCTCGTGCCTGCCGCGGACAAGGCGGCCGCGCTGGTGCGCGCGACCCACCCGGACTTCGTGGTGCTCCAGTTCTGGGGCAACTCGTGGGGCTACACACCCTGCATGGACGGGATCACCTACGACTCGGCGCGAACCGAGTACTTCACGCGGTACGCCGCGGACGCCGCGAAGCTCACCCGGCAGATCGACGCGGCGGGCGGCGCCGGGCGGCCCAGGATCGTCTGGGTGCTGCAGGGACCCGATCCGATCACACCCGACCGGGTCCGGCGCGTGAACGAGATGTACCAGAAGCAGGCGCGCGACTCCGGTGACCTCGTCTCCGACGCGGGCGGCACGGTCAGCCCGTCCTCGGGCCGCTACACCTGGGCGCAGTACCTGCCGTGCACCCCGTACGAGCACGACCACCCGGAGTACTGCACCCAGTCGGCCCGCGACCGCACGGCCCTGCACCGTGACGACGACTACCTGCACTTCTGTCTGACCCCGACGACATCGACCCCGAGACCGTGCCCGGTCCGCTCGCCCGGCATCCTTCGGATCGCACGGGAGATCACCGGGACGATCGCCGCGCACCTGAACTGACGGCGCACCGCTCACCATCCGTCTCTCCAGGCCCTGTTGACATCAACCGTCAGGTGCCTAGCGTGGAGCCCTGCACAGCATGTCGCACATCATTCGGTATTTCGAACGAGTGCGGGGTAGTGGAGGGACACCACCACCCCGCCTCCGACATGCGGAGGACTTGGTGATGAACCCACCTCTCGGCAGACGCCAGTTACTCGCCGCCACGGGCGCGGTCGCGGCGACGACGGCCCTGGCCACAACCGGCGCGGGAACCGCCCGGGCCGCAACCCGCGCCACCATCCGAAACGCCGTCGCACCGACCCGGCCCTTTCCCCTCGACGCGGTGACGCTGCTGGACGGCCCGTTCCGCGACAACCAGCACCGCAATTCCGCCTATCTGCGCTTCGTCGACATCGACCGGCTGCTCCACACCTTCCGTACGAACGTCGGCCTCGCCGGCAGCGCCCAGCCGTGCGGGGGCTGGGAGGGACCGAACGTGGAGCTGCGCGGGCATTCGACCGGCCATCTCCTCTCGGGTCTCGCCCTCACCTACGCCAACACGGGCGATCAGGCACTGCGCGACAAGGGCCGCCGGCTCGTGGCCGCGCTCGCCGAATGCCAGGCCGCGTCGCCCGCCGCGGGCTTCGGGACCGGGTATTTGTCGGCGTTCCCCGAGAGCTTCTTCGACCGGCTGGAGGCGGGCACCGGGGTCTGGGCGCCGTACTACACCATCCACAAGATCATGGCGGGTCTGGTCGAGCAGTACCGGCTGGCAGGGAACCACCAGGCCCTGGACGTCGTGCTCCGCCAGGGCAAGTGGGTCGACCAACGGACCGCGAAGCTGTCGTACGAGCAGATGCAACGCGTCCTGGAGACGGAGTTCGGCGGCATGAACGACGTCCTCGCCGATCTGCACGCGCTCACCGGCGACACCAGGTGGCTTGATGTCGCCGAACGCTTCACCCACGCCCGTGTCTTCGACCCGCTGGCCCGCAACGAGGACAGGCTCGCCGGGCTGCACGCCAACACCCAGATCCCCAAGGTGGTCGGAGCGCTGCGGCTGTGGGAGGAGGGCCGCCCGGACCGCTACCGTACGATCGCCGAGAACTTCTGGCAGATCGTCACCGATCACCACACCTACGTCATCGGCGGCAACAGCAACGGCGAGGCCTTCCACGAACCGGACGTCATCGCGGGCCAGTTGTCCAACGACACCTGCGAGAACTGCAACAGCTACAACATGCTCAAACTGACCCGGCTGCTGCACTTCCACGCCCCGGACCGCACCGATCTGCTCGACTACTACGAGCGGACCCTGTTCAACCAGATGCTCGGCGAGCAGGACCCGGACTCCGAGCACGGCTTCAACATCTACTACACCGGCCTGGCACCCGGCGCGTTCAAACAGCAGCCGTCCTTCATGGGCCCGGACCCCGACGTCTACTCGACCGACTACGACAACTTCTCCTGCGACCACGGCACCGGCATGGAGACGCAGGCCAAGTTCGCGGACACGGTCTACTCGCACGACGCCCGCAGCCTGCTGGTCAACCTGTTCATCCCGTCCGAGGTCGTCTGGCGCGAGAAGGGCATCACCTGGCGGCAGACCACCGGGTTCCCGGATCGGTCGTCCACGACCCTGACCGTGACCGCAGGACGAGCCGCGCACCGGCTCGCGATCCGCATTCCGGCCTGGGCGGACGGCGCACGCGCCACCCTCAACGGCCGCCCCCTGTCCGACCGCCCGAAGCCCGGGAGCCGGCTGACGCTGGAGCGGACCTGGCGTACCGGCGACCGGGTCGAGGTGTCGCTGCCGATGCGCACGGTCGTCGAGTCCACCCCGGACGACCCCGATGTACGGGCGGTGCTGCACGGTCCGGTGGTCCTGGCGGGGGCGTACGGCGACACGGCGAACCCGTGGCTGCCGCGCCTGGAGGTGGCGTCCGTGCGCCAGGAGTCCACGGACCCGCTGCGCTTCACCGCGCGCGCCGACGGCGAGGACGTCACGCTGCTGCCGATCGCCCGGGTGCACCACCAGCACTACAACGTGTACTGGCTCACCGGCCTGCCCCCGTCGCCTCCCCCGGAGTTCGCGGCCTGGCACCGCTTCGACGAGACATCCGGGACGGCGGCGGCCGACGCGACCGGCAACGGCAGAACGGCCCAACTGGCGGGCGGCGCAGGCTGGTCGGCCTCGGGCCGGATCGAGGGGGCGGTCGCGCTGGACGGCTCCGACGGACATGTCGTCCTGGCCGAGGACCTGCTGGCGGGCGCCTCCGCGTACTCGATCGCGACCTGGGTGAGGCTGGACGGGCAGCCGGGCGCCTGGAGCCGGATCTTCGACCTGGGCACGGGTGTCACCGCCAATATGTTCCTGACCCCGCTCAGCGGCGACGGAACGCTCCGGTACGCCATCACCGCCGGGGGCGCGAGCGCCGAGCAGCGCATCGATGCCGCTCCCCTGCCGAGCGGCCGCTGGGTGCACGTGGCGGTGACGTACGGCGGCGGCACCGCGGTGCTGTACGTGGACGGCACGGAGGTGGGCCGCAACGCGCACATGACCGTGGAGCCGCGGTACTTCGGCAACCACATCCGCACCGGGTACATCGGCAGGTCGCAGTACGCGGACCCGTATCTGAAGGGCGCGGTCGACGACTTCCGGGTGTACGGGCGAACGCTGAGCGCCGCCGAGGTGGCGGCGCTGGCCGGTTAGCCCCGGCGGAAGCGGCCCGGGGCCGCCCCTCCTGCGGGGCGGCCCCATCATGCAGCTCCTGCTTCTGCGACGCCGGCAGGCTGCCGGAGGTGCTCACTCGCCCGCGTACGCCTTCTTCAGAGCAGCGAAGTCGAGCTTGCCCATCGACAGCATCGCCCGGGTGGTGCGGGCCGCCTTCTCGGGATCCGCGTCGCCGATCATGTCGATGAGCCCGTCCGGGATGACCTGCCAGGACACGCCGTACTTGTCCTTGAGCCAGCCACAGGGGCCCGGCTCGCCGCCGCCCTCGGTGAGCTTGTTCCAGTAGTAGTCGATCTCCTCCTGGTTCTCGCAGTAGATCTGGAAGGAGATCGCCTCGTTGAACTTGAACTGCGGGCCGCCGTTCAGCGCGACGAACTTGTGGCCGTTGGCCACGAAGTCGACGGCGATCACGGAGCCGGCGGGGCCGGGTCCGGCCTCGGTGTAGCGGCCGATCCGCCCGATGCTGGAGTTCTTGAAGATCGAGACGTAGTAGTGCGCGGCCTCCTCGGCCTGGCCGTCGAACCAGAGACAGGTGGTGAATCCTTCGGTGGCCATGAGTACCTCCTGGAGCGTGGGACGCGGTCACCTGTGTCGACCGATCCTCTCGCCGAAACTCATCGGCCGGGCCGCGCATGAATCCGGATGGTGGTGCCAGCGCCCCGAACTAGCATCCCGACCATGACGTCATCGCCCGCCGAGAGCATCCGGCCCTTCCGTCTCGCGATCCCCCAGAGCGACCTCGACGATCTCCACGACCGCCTCGACCGTACCCGCTGGCCCGACGAGCTGCCGGGCGTGGGATGGGCGTACGGGGTTCCCCGCGACTATCTGCGGGAGCTCGTACGGTACTGGCGCCACGCATACGACTGGCGGGCCGCCGAGGCACGGCTGAACGAGTGGCCGCAGTTCACGACGGAGATCGACGGGGCCCACCTCCACTTCGCCCATATCCGCTCCCCGGAGCCGGATGCCACCCCCTTGATCATCACGCACGGCTGGCCGGGCTCGATCGTCGAGTTCCTCGACGTGGTCGGGCCGCTCGTCGACCCGGCGGCCCACGGAGGCGATCCCGCCGACGCGTTCCATGTCGTGGTGCCGAGCATCCCCGGCTTCGGACTGTCGGGGGCCACCCGGGACACCGGCTGGGAGGCGGGCCGGATCGCCGATGCGTGGGTGGAGCTGATGGACCGGCTCGGCTACCGGCGTTTCGGCGCGCAGGGCGGGGACTGGGGCGCGGCGATCTCCCGCGAACTGGGCCGCGCGCACCCGGACCGGGTGATCGGCGTCCACCTCAATCTGCTGCCGGGCGCGCAGGCGACGAGCGAGCCCACCGAGGAGGAGCTGGCCTCGCTCAGCGCCCAGGAGCGGGAGCGCACGCTCACCTCGTGGCGCCGCTGGTCCGCATGGATGGGTGACGCGTCGGCGTACGCTCTGCTGCACTCCACCCGGCCGCAGACACTGGCATATGCACTCACTGACTCGCCGGTCGGTCAGCTCGCCTGGATCATCGAGAAGTTCCGCGAGTGGACGGACTCGGAGGACCTGCCCGAGGAAGCCGTCGACCGGGACCGGTTGCTGACGAACGTGATGTTGTACTGGCTCACGGGAACCGCCGGTTCCTCGGCCCGGATCTACTACGAGCGGGCGCATGCCACAGGCCGGGCCGCCGCGCCCACCGAGCCGTCCACGGCGCCGACAGCACTGGCGGTCTTCCCCGCCGAGATTCAGATCCCGCTGCGCCACAAGGCGGAGCGGACCGAGAACATCGTGCGCTGGACGGAGTTCGACCGCGGCGGGCACTTCGCCGCGATGGAGGAGCCCGATCTGCTGGTCGACGACGTCCGGGCCTTCTTCCGGCAACTGCGCGAGAAGGAATGAGCCGGCTGCTCTGCCGGTAGCGAATCTGCCGCGGGCAGAGATACCGCATCCGGCGATCGTCGGAGGTCAAGAGTGGAGTCAACGGCATCCGTGCCTGCGACAAGGAGACCCGATGACTCCACTGCCTCCACTCACCACGCTCTCGCCCCGCGCGGAGGAGGGCGACACTCCGCCCAGCCGCTTCGACGACCACCTGGCGACACAACTGCTCTCCCAGCGGATCGTCTTCCTGGGCACGCAGGTCGACGAGGCGTCGGCCAACCGCGTGTGCGCGCAGCTGCTCCTGCTGTCGGCGGAGGACCCGCGCACCGACATCAGCCTGTACATCAACAGCCCGGGCGGGTCCGTCACCGCCGGGCTCGCCATCTACGACACCATGCGGCTCATCCCCAACGACGTGTCGACGCTGACGATGGGCTTCGCCGCCAGCATGGGCCAGTTCCTGCTCACCGTGGGGACGCGCGGCAAGCGGTTTGCGCTGCCGAACGCGCGGATCATGATGCACCAGCCGTCGGCGGGCATCGGCGGCACCACCGCGGACATCGAGATCCAGGCCGAGAACCTGGAGTTCACCAAGAAGGCCATCGAGCGGATCACCGCCGAGCACACCGGGCAGAGCGAGGAGACGATCTCGCGGGACGGCGACCGTGACCGCTGGTTCACGGCCGAACAGGCCAGGGAGTACGGGATGGTGGACCGGGTCGTGGAGTCGCTCGCCGACGTCCGCCCGGCCGCCTCGCGCCGACGGATGGGGTTGTGACATGGGGTCGTACACGGTTCCGTATGTCGTCGAGCGGACCGCGCAGGGCGAGCGGTCGTACGACGTCTTCAGCCGGCTGCTCTCGGAGCGGATCATCTTCCTCGGCACCGAGATCGACGACGGGGTCGCGAACGTCGTCATCGCGCAACTCCTGCATCTGGAGTCGTCGAACCCGGAACACGAGATCTCGATCTACATCAACTCGCCCGGGGGATCGTTCACTTCACTGATGGCGATCTACGACACGATGACGTTCGTGCAGGCCCCTATCTCCACGTTCTGCGTGGGGCAGGCGGCTTCGACGGCGGCTGTGCTCCTGGCCGGCGGAGACCCCGGGCGACGGTTCGTGCTCCAGCACGCCCGGGTGCTCCTCGGGCAGCCGGCCGCGGGCGGCCGGCAGGGCACGGTCTCGGACCTCAGCCTCCAGGCCAAGGAAATGATCCGCATCCGCGCGCAGGTGGAGGAGGTCCTCTCCCGGCACACGCACCACGACGTGGCGACCCTGCGGGCCGACATGGACCGGGACAAGGTGTTCACCGCCGAGGAGGCCGTGGCGTACGGGCTGGCCGACGAAGTGCTGAGCCGACGGCTCGCGTTCGTCTGACCCCGGCGCGCCGGGGCCGGACGTCCGCGAGTCGGTCAGGCGGCGAGGCACAGACCGTCGTACTGCGACGTCGGCGACGTCCGGCCCCGGACCATCCCGGCGCGCGCGTGCCGTGCCAGCTCGTCCTGGGCGAGCGAGAGCAGGTCGGACAGGCCGAGTCCCAGTGCCTGGGCCGCGGCGGCGAGGACCTCGGAGGAGGCCTCCTTGCGGCCGCGCTCCAGCTCGGACAGGTACGGCATCGAGATCCGGGCCGCCTCCGCGACGTCCTTGAGCGTACGTTCCTGGGCGAGCCGCTCGCGGCGCAGCACGTCACCGACGAGGTCGCGCCACAGGGGCTCCTTGGGCGCGGGGGTCCCCGGAGGCCGGGTCACGCCGCCTGTGCGGGGCGGGGCGCTCTGCGGACGCAGGGGAATGACGCGGGCTTCGTTCGGCGCATGATTGCTCACCTCCTCAGCCTAGGGACACCGGGCGCCACGGGAAGAGGCCGGCGTTCTGCCCTGGGTGAAGCGGAGGTCCGCGTGGCCATCAGGTCCCGGAAGTCGTCACGGACAGCTCGGAGGCACCGGTGGCCGTGCCGAGGGAGGAGGCCGACTGGGTGGTGGTGCCCGCGGACGCGGAGGTGGGGGGTGACCCGGCGGCCGAGGAAGTCGTCGGTTGCGCCGTGGGAGGTGCCCCGGCGGCGGAGGAGGTCGTCGGCTGCGACGTGGTCGCGGACTCCGTGGGCGGCGGCGTCGTCGACGCGGACGGGGACAGAGAGGTCGGCGGCGGGGACGACGACGGTGCGGTGGGGGACGAGGACGTGGGAGAAGGCGAGGGCGAGGTGGTGGGAGCCGGGGTCGACACGCTCACCGACGGGGTCGCGCTCACCGGCGGATGCGTCTTCTGGTCGTGCCGGCCCGTGTGGTCGCCGCGGTGGCGGTCGAACCAGTCGTTGTGGTCGACGTCGAACAGGACGAACACGTCGACGACCGTGGCGGCGGGATCGACCACCACCACGTTCTGCGGCCGGAACCCGGCCCAGTGGTCGCCCGTCTGCTTCGGCGTGGACTTCTGCGCGACCGGCGGGGTGAGCGGGTTGCCGCAGGCGCACCGCACCCGGGGCACGCCGCGTCCGTCGACGAGGACCGCGGTGCCGGCCTGCAGGATCGCCTGGTAGCTGGTCGCCTTGCCGTTCTGGTAGCCGTGGTTGGTCACCCGGGTGTCCATACGCAGCCGCAGCGGCGTGAGCGAGCGCAGATGGGCGGGGACGGCTGACGGCCGGATTCCCAGGACCGACGCGAAGGCATCGTTCTTCGCCGGGTCGGCCTGCAGCGCCCTGATCTGCTTGTCGGTGTCGCAGCTCGCGGAGTTGCGGGTGCCCCCGTAGAGGCCGGGCGCGGCGCCGTCGACGGCGCGCGTCACGTTGGCGGACTGAGTCGGGCCCGCCGGGGTCGGGGTTTCGGGGGCCGCCGAGCTGTTGGTCGCCGACGACTCCGTGAACGGGTCCGGGCCCGTCTTGTCGGCGGCCTGAAGGAAGACCTCGCCCCTGGCGGGGGTGCCGCCACCGCCGCCGGAACGGGTGAGGACGAGGCCGAGGGCCACACCGGCGACGGCCAGTGCGGTGATCAGGGCCACACGGGGCGCCGACTTCCACCAGGGGCGGTGCGGGCCGCCGCCGTTTTCACCGGCGCCCGGCGGGGGCCCTGAGGGGCCGCCGGGAGGGCCGGGCGGCACACGGCCGTCGGGCTGCGTGGGGCTCGGTTCCGGGCGGCCCGACAAGGGGCCCGGCGGAGGTCCTGCGGGGCGACCGGAAGGCGGCGGTTCCGCACGGCCCGACAAAGGGCCGGGGGGAGGTCCTTTGGGGCGGCCGGAAGGCGGCGGTTCGGCACTCACGAGCACTTCTTCCCGGCGTGGAGGCACGCGGCACTTGAGTCGACATGCACTACTTACCTGCACAACGAGCCCATTGTGTGCCGGAGTCGGAGACCGCTCGCAAGCGGAGACGGTCCTGTCGGCGGAGGGAGGCGCCGCACGCGGTCGGCCCGTCCGGCAGGCGGAGTGCGGGAGGGCTGCTTAGCGTGGCAGGGTGAGTGCCCCGACCTCGTTCCCCCCGGACGTCGCCCGCACCGGCGGCCCGCCGGTCGCCGCCCACGGCTGGGTCCAGGCCGTCGCGACGGTGCTGGCCGGGCTGGTCGTCATGGGAGTGTTCGCCGCGCTCGGGCTGTGGGCGGCGGGCGGGACCGACATCCCCGACAACGGGTTCCCCCGCGTGGTCGTGGCCACGGTCGTCGTGGCCGTCGGCGGCACCGTGAAGCTGGCGGGCGACGCCGGTGCGCTCGCCGACACCCGGGCGGGCCTCACGGCGATGCCGCTGTCGGTGACGCTCGCCGGAGCGCTGGTGATCGCCGCCGGATTCCTGCGCCCGCTGCGGCACCGGGCCGTCGCAGGCGCGCCCGAACTGGCGGGCTGGGCCGCCCGGATCGCCGTCCTGTGGCTGGTGGCGCTCGTCGGACTCGCGCTCGCAGCCCGCCAGACCTTCACGGTCCCGCTCGGCAACGGGACCATCGGCGACATCGGTGACCTGTTCGGCATCCGGCCGACGATCGGTTACACGACGGACCTGCCACCGACCGTGCTCTTCGGGCTCCTGTGGCTGGCGGGCGTGCTGGTCCTCGCCCTGCTGGTGTCGCGCGGGGCCCCACTCCCGGCCCGGTTGCTGCGCTTCCAGGAGTCGGTGCGCCCGGCCGCCTACGCCATGGTGGCCCTGCTCCTTGCTTATGTCGCCATCGGCGTCGTTATCGCCCTTGTGGTCGCGGCGACGCGCGGGCATCCCGCCGAGACGTTGGCGGTGATCCTTCTGGGGCTGCCCAATCTGATGTGGCCGGTGCTCACCATCGGTCTGGGCGCCACCTGGAACGGACGGGTGGACGGACCGTTCGGGCTGCCCATGCCGCATCTGCTCGACGAGGTGCTGCGCACCAAGGACGTCTCGACGCTCAACCTCGGAACGCTCGCCGAGCACGACGGGCGGGTGTGGTGGCTGGTGGTCGTCGACGCGGTACTGCTCCTCGCCGCCGCGTTCGTGATGGCGGCGCGTTCACCTGCGCGGACGCGTCTCCGGCAGCATGCCGTGCACATGGCGGTCGCGCTGGTGCTGACGGTGCTCATGATCTGCCTGGTGGCCCGGGTCTCGGCACACTACGGTCTGTCGGTCATCGGCATCGGCGACCTGGGGGGCGGGTTGTCCGGTGTGCTGTTCCTGGAGCCGGAGCTGTGGGGCGCGATCGGGTCGGCCGCCGTGTGGGGGCTCGTCACCGGGTTCGCGGGCGGGTTGATGGCCACGAGGGTGCGACGGCGGGGCGAGGTCCTGTAGGTCCGGTCGTCCAGGCCGTTTCGCAGGTCCCGTCGCTCCGGGGTGAGTCTCAGGGACGGAACACGGGCCGGGCCCAGTCCGGCGGCTCGGGCGCCTCCGGAGTGACGACCTGGGTCGGGGGATGCCCCGCCCGGCCGGTGCCCGCTGTCGCCGCGCGGAGGGCCGCCACGAACGCGCGGCACGAGTCGTACCGGTCGCCCGGGCTCTTGGCCAGGGCCTTCGCGAAGACCGCGTCGACGGCGGCGTCGAGGTCGGGGCGCTGCCCGGTGAGCGGCGGCGGCTCGTCGTACTGGTGGGCCCACAGCAGAGCCATGTCGTCCTCGCGCCGGAACGGCGGCGTCCCGGCCAGGGTCTCGTAGACCACGCAACCGAAGCCGTAGACGTCGCAGCGCTCGTCGACCGGCTTCCCCGAGATCTGCTCCGGCGCGATGTAGTCCAGCGTGCCCACGAGCTGGCCGGCCGTGGTGAACCCGGACAGCGACAGCGACTTCTTCGTGAGGCCGAAGTCCGTCAGGTAGACATGCTCGGGGTGCTCGCTGTCCGTGCCCTCGGCGACCAGGATGTTCCCGGGTTTGACGTCGCGGTGCACCAGACCGTGGTCATGCGCCGCGTCCAGCGCGGAGGCCACCTGGGTGGCGATCCTCAGCGCGGTCGCGACGGGCAACGGGCCCTCGCGGTCGAGGAGTCGGCGCAGATCGCGTCCGGAGACGTACCGCATGGCGATGTAGAGCACGCCCTCCGTCTCCCCCGCCTCGTAGATCGGCACGATGTGCGGGTGGTCGATGGCCGCGGCCACCCGGGACTCGTGTGTGAAGCGCCGCCGGAACGTGTCGTTGCGGGCCAGTTCGGGCGCGAGCAGCTTCAGCGCGACGGTCCGGTCCAGGCGCAGGTCCCGGGCGCGGTAGACGACGGCCATGCCGCCGCGGCCGATCTCGTGCTCGACCCGGTAACCGGCGATCCGGTTGCCGGTCGGTTCGGAGGGGGGCCCGGAGAACGGGCCGATGTCGTGCGTCATCGGGCATCACCGCGGGCGCGTGGGACGGGACCGGCCCGCCTCGTCCGCGGCGGCCGACGGCTCCTCCGTGGCCGCGTAGGTGCTCAGCAGCGTCCCTTCGCAGTAGGCCCATCGTTCGCGCCCGGCTTCGTACAGCCATACGGACTCGCCGTCGACGACGACCCCGATCCTCAGGCCCCGCGTGCGTTCACGGAATGACTCGCCGTCCAGGCGGCCCGCCGCAAGGTCCTCGGCCGCCGCACGGTAACGGGCGAGTGCCTCCTCGGCGCGGGCGAGCAGCGGGCGCGGGTCCGCTGTGCCGGCGGGCGGGCCGCCCGTGCGCGGTGGCGCCTGCGGTACGGGGACCAGGAGGCGGCCGTCGACCCATGTCGACCAGCCGTTCTCGCACATGATGCGGCTCCAGTCGCCGCGCCGGTCGAGGAGCTGGACGGGCAGCAGGGCCGCGAGCGGCGCCGCGGGCCGGGACGGGTCCGGGGTCTCCCAGGCGGGCAGCCCGTCCGGGGGAACGACGTGGGTCGGGCGGAAGCCGGGGGTGGTCATCGCCGTCACTTCCGCATGACCGCGGGCTCGTGCCGGCGCAGCAGACGGGTGACGGCGAGGCCGCAGAGGACCGAGAGCACGACGAGCATGCCCATGTCCAGCAGCCAGGTGCCCGTCGCGTGCCGGAACAGGGGGTCCGTCTTGTCGGGCGCGAGCCGTACCAGGTCGATCGTGCCGGCCATCGCGCCGAACGCCCAGCGCGAGGGCACGAGCCAGGACAGCTGGTTCAGCACCGCCACCCCGTCGAGCGTCAACAGGGCGCCGCAGAACACCACTTGGACGATGGCCAGGAGCACAAGGAGCGGCATGGTGACCTCCTCCTTGCGCACCAGGGCGGAGACGACCAGACCGAACATCATCGCGGTGAACGCCAACAGGGCTACGGCGAGGGTGATTTCCACCAGGGGCGGCATCAACACGCCCTTGCTCCCCGGTACGTTGAGGTGCACGCCGAGCAGTGCCACCAGGGTCAGCACGACGGCCTGGAGCACCGTGACTGCGCCGAGCACCACCACCTTGGACATCAGGTACGCCGATCTGGACAGGCCGACGGCCCGCTCCCGCTGGTAGATCACGCGTTCCTTGACCAGTTCGCGCACGGCGTTGGCCGCGCCGGTCAGCACGGCGCCGACGCACAGGATGAGCAGGGCGTTCAGCGCCGTCTCCTGGGTGAAGCTGCCCTTGGCGAGCGCGCGGGCCATGGCACCCATCACGAACGGCAGGGCGACCATGATCACGAGGAACGTACGGTCGGCGCCGAGTGCGGCCGCGTACCGCCGTACGAGTGTGCCGAGCTGGGCGCCCCAGCTCTGGGCCTTCGGCGGCGGGCCGACCGCCACCGCGGGGGCGGGGGCGGGCAGATGCGGCTGTGCGGACGAGTTGACGATGTACTGGCGATGGAACGGCGAGTCGCGGTACTCCCCCGCCCAGTCCCTGTCGCGGTCGCGTTCGAAGGCCTCGAAGGCCTCCGGCCACTGCTCGAAGCCGAAGAACGGCAGAGTGTCGTCGGGCGGCCCGTAGTAGGCGATCTTGCCGCCCGGGGCGAGCACCAGCAGCCGGTCGCAGACGTCGAGGCTGAGCACACTGTGGGTGACGACAATGACCGTGCGGCCGTCGTCGGCCAGGCCCCGCAGCATGTGCATCACCGAGCGGTCCATCCCCGGGTCGAGGCCCGAGGTCGGTTCGTCGAGGAAGAGCAGGGACGGCTTGGTGAGCAGCTCCAGGGCCACACTGACGCGTTTGCGCTGGCCGCCGGAGAGGCTGTGGATGGGCTGCCCGGCGCGCTGCTCCAGGCCCAGCTCGCGGATCACCTCGTCGACCCGGGCCAGCCGCTCCTCCTTCGCCGTGTCCTGCGGGAAGCGCAGCTCGGCGGCGTATGTGAGCGCGCGGCGGACGGTGAGCTGGGCGTGCAGGATGTCGTCCTGCGGGACGAGCCCGATGCGCTGGCGCAGCTCCGCGTAGTCCCGGTACAGGTCACGGCCGTCGTACAGGACCGTGCCGCGGTCCGCGGGGCGCTGTCCGGTGAGGGCGTTGAGCAGGGTGGACTTGCCCGCGCCGCTGGGGCCGACGACGGCGAGCAGACATTTCTCGCCGACGGGAAACGACACCTGGTCGAGGAGGGTCTTGCGGCCGCGGTCGACCTCGACGGTCAGATCCTGGACGTCGAGCGAGACCTCGCCGGTGTCGACGTACTCCTGCAGCTCGTCGCCGACCAGGCAGAACGCGGAGTGGCCGATGCCGACGATGTCACCGGGCGTGACCGGGGCGCGGGTGACGGGCCGGCCGTTGAGGAAGGTGCCGTTGTGACTGTCGAGGTCTACGATCTCGTATGTGCCGTCCGGGTGGGCCCGCAGCTCCGCGTGCCGGCGGGAGACGACCAGGTCGTCGATGACCATGTCGTTGTCGGCGCCGCGGCCGATACGGACGGTGCGGCTCGGCAGCGGGCGCACGGCCGTCGGATTGCGGAAGGTGCCGGTGGCGGCGGGCAGGGAGACGTACGAGGGGCGCTCCGTCGTACGGTCCACGAGGACGGCGCGGGGGCCGTCGGAGGCGTTGCCGAAACGGATCACCGTGCCGGCTCGCACTCTTCCCTCGCGCATACGGTGACCGTCGGCGAACGTGCCGTTGGTGCTGTTCTCGTCCTCGATCACCCAGTGGCCGTCCTCGGCGCGCAGGACGGCGTGGTGCCAGGAGACCCGGAGGTCGTCCAGGACGATGTCGCTCGAGGGATCCCGTCCGACGTGATAGGCGCGGCCCGGACTCATCACGGTGGAGCCCGTCTCGGTCTCCAGGACGAGTACAGGCGCGGTCGGGGCATCGACCGGCCGCTGTGTCATGCCCAGAATTCTAGCGATGGGGCCCCATTTGCGCCCGGTCTGTGACGCACTGCGAAAAGGTCAGGCGGCGGGGGTGGAGAGCGCGGGGACGAACCGCTGCATGCGCAGCGCGTCCACGGACTCGGCGAGCAGCTCGTATTCGGTGGTGTCGTCGCTGATGGCGACACGGACCAGCCGTCCGGCGGCCAACTCGTCGGCCACCCGCTCCTGTTGGTCACCGTCGCCGCACCAGGCGCGCAGGACGCTCGGGACGTCCGGCACGGTTTCGGCGACGGGGGCGATGGAGTTGGGCGGGAAAAGAGGGTTGTCGGGGTGCGGATCGAGCCGTTCGGCGATCCAGGAGGCACGGTCCCGCATCCACCACAGGGCGAGCGCCAGGGTGGGCGCCCGATAGGTGCCCAAGGGGACGCCGACGCGCTGACCTCCGCATATACCGTATGCCGTCACATGGCACAGGAATTCGTCGTGCACGATAGCTCCCCCAGTGCGGTGCTCGGTGCCGGATCGGCCCGTGGTGCCTTGCATGCGCTCGCTGTGCACGTGGGTGATCCGGTCGCGGAGCGCGGTGGCGCTTTTCGGGCGTGGCCGAATCACCTGTCATTCGAGTATCGCCACTCCTGACACTCTGTCACCATGCCATTTCAGCCAGTCTCTTGGCATATTCACTGACGCATATGGCTGAAACGAGTGGCCACCTGGCCGTCATGGCCGCATGGGCGTCCTTACCCCGGAGGTAATCGACCCTCCGGGCGCGTCCGGGCATCGTTGCGGTGTCGGCCCCACCAGGCACCTCGCCCCGGGGGTCCGGCTCCTGACCAGCGCATACGACCTCGATGGAGGCTGATCCGCCATGTCCGCAGACAACAACCGTTACGAGTCCGCCGTCGCCCGCTACTTCGAGGCGTGGAACGCGGGTGACCCTCAGACGCTGGCGAAGGCGGTCGCCGCCGCGTGGACCGCGGACGGAAGCTACACCGATCCGCTGGCCGACGTCAGCGGGCACGAGCAGATCGCCGCCGTCATCGCCGGTGCGCACGAGCAGTTCCCGGGCTTCTTCTTCCGGCTGTCCGGTGCGGTCGACGGGCACCACCACATTGCCCGCTTCGCCTGGGAACTGGTGAGCGAGGCGGACGGCTCGGCGCCCATCGCCGGCTTCGACGTCATCGCCCTGGACAACGACGGGCGCATCCGCAGCGTCCACGGGTTCCTGGACCGCGTCCCTTCGGGCGCGGCCTAGGACACCAACGGGCACCGGCCTAGGAGATCGGGCCGGGCCAGACCGGGGGCGGCTCTTCGTCGTCCCCCGGGCTGCCCGGCGTGCCGCCCTCACCGCGCTCGGCGCCCCTCGTGTCCGCCTTCCCCTTCGCCTGCGGCGCCGCCTTCTCGTCCGTGGGCGTCCTCTCCCTCAGGCTGAGGACCAGCTCGTCGCCCACGGCGTCCGCGCCGACCGTGTCCCCCGGGTTCAGCGTGCCGTCCAGCAGCATGTTCGACAGCCGGTTGTCGAGTTCGGTCTGGATGGTGCGGCGCAGCGGCCGGGCCCCGAACTCCGGCTGGTAACCGCGGTCGGCCAGCCACTCCTTGGCCGCCTCGGTGACCTCCAGGTCGATCTGCTGGGCATGCAGCCGGCGCCGGGTGCCCTCGAGGAGCAGGTCGACGATCCGGACCAGGTCCTCGCGGCCCAGCGAGTGGAAGACGATCACCTCGTCGATCCGGTTGAGGAACTCGGGGCGGAAGTGCGCCTGGAGCTCAGCCATCAGGTCGTCCCGGATCTCCTCGATGTCGCCGTGGTGATCGAGGATGTGCTTGGAGGCGATGTTGCTGGTCATGATGACGACGGTGTTGCGGAAGTCGACCGTGCGCCCGTGGGCGTCGGTCAGCCGTCCGTCGTCGAGGACTTGAAGCAGCAGGTTGAACACATCCGGGTGGGCCTTCTCCACCTCGTCGAACAGCACGACGCTGTACGGCTTGCGGCGCACCGCCTCGGTGAGCTGGCCGGCTTCCTCGTATCCGACGTAGCCGGGCGGGGAGCCGACGAGCCGGGAGACGGTGTGCTTCTCCTGGAACTCGCTCATGTCGAAGCGGACCATGCGGTCGGGGTCGCCGAAAAGCAGTTCCGCAAGCGCCTTGGCCAGTTCCGTCTTGCCGACGCCGGTCGGACCGAGGAAGAGGAAACTGCCGGTGGGCCGGTTGGGGTCACCCATGCCGGCCCGGCCACGGCGGACGGCCTGGGCCACGGCGGTGACCGCCTTGTCCTGGCCGATGACGCGCTCGTGCAGCACGTCCTCCAGCTTCATCAGCCGCTCGCGCTCGGTCTCGGTCAGCTGGGAGACCGGGATACCGGTCCGTGCGGACAGTACTTCGGCGATGTCCTCGCCGGTGACGTCGGGCGTCGGTACCCCGCCCTCGCCGAGCGAGCCGAGCCGCCCCTCCAACTCGGTGATCTGCTGCTTGAGTTCGGCCGCACGCTCGAAGTCCTCGGTGCTGACCGCCTCGTCCTTCTCCCGGCGCAGCCGGGTGAGGCGGTTCTCCAGATCCTCGGCCTCGATCGAGCCGCCCACGCTGCGCAGTCCCACCCGGGCTCCGGCCTGGTCCATGAGGTCGATGGCCTTGTCGGGCAGGAACCGGTCGCTGATGTAGCGGTCGGAGAGGGCGGCCGCGGAGTCCAACGCCTCGTCGGTGTAGCGCACTTGGTGATGGGCCTCGTATGTGTCGCGCAGCCCGCGCAGGATCTCGATCGTCTCGTCGACCGTTGGCTCGGGCACCATGACCGGCTGGAAGCGGCGTTCGAGCGCGGCGTCCTTCTCGATGTGTTTGCGGTACTCGTCGATGGTGGTGGCGCCGACGACGCTGAGGTCGCCGCGGGCGAGCGCGGGCTTGAGGATGTTGCCCGCGTCCATGGAGCCCTCGCCGGTGGCTCCCGCGCCGACGACGGTATGCAGTTCGTCGATGAAGAGGATGATGCCCTTCTCGGCCTTGGTGACCTCGTCGACGACCTTCTTCAGCCGTTCCTCGAACTGCCCCCGGTACTGGGAGCCGGCGACGAGGCCTGCCAGATCGAGGGAGACCACACGGCGGTCGTGCAGCGCCTTGGGGACCTCGCCCGCGACGATGCGCTGGGCCAGCCCCTCGACGATCGCGGTCTTGCCGACGCCGGGGTCGCCGATGAGCACCGGGTTGTTCTTGGTCCGCCGCGAAAGAACCTCGATAGTCTGTTCGATCTCGGTGGCCCGGCCGACCACGGGGTCGAGGCGTCCGCTGCGTGCCTCGTCGGTGAGGTCGCGCCCGTACTCGTCGAGTGACGGGGTGTCCGGGTGCCCGCCGGCCGCGCGCCCTTCCCGGGCGGCTCCGCTCAGCGCGCCCGGCGATGCGCCCTCGGCCCTGAGGGTCCGGGCGAGCGGGGAGCGCGGATCTTCGAGCAGCGCGCTGAGGACGTGCTCCGGACCGATGTACGAGGCACCGGCCGCCTGGGAGCGGGCGTGGGCGGCGAGCAGGGCGCGCTTGGCCGCCGGAGTCAGCGCGGGTTCTCCGGTGCCGGTCCCGGTGGGCAGCGATTCCTGGAGGTCGGCGGCGAGCCGGTCCGGATCCGCGCCGGCCTGCTCCAGCACCTGGCGCCCGGCGGGTACCTGAGTCGCGGCCCACAGCAGATGAACGGCGTCGAGATCGGCCCCGTCCTCGGCCGCCCGTCCGGCCGCGGCGGCGAGCAGTTCCTGCGCGGAGTCGCTGAGGAGACGTCCGATGGGGACGCGCTGCACGGCCGGCGGGGAGGTCGCCGGGCTCATACCGAAGAAACGGTTGAAGAGTTCCGAGAACGGGTCGCCTGACCCGAAGGGTGAGATCGTCACGATTGACCACCCGTCCGGCGGACGACACACGGCCGCGCGTCGCTCGCCGTTGTCGATTTGCCCGTACCCGCCCAGTCTTGGCCAGGTTGCACGGGGGCACAACCGCAGTACCCTCCGGGAAAAATCGGGGCGATTGGGTGGGGACGGGCGACACGGTGACGGTGCACCTGGAGGAACGGCTCGCCCGGTGAGTCAGGACCCCGCCGCGTGCCGGTAGCGCCGGGGTGCGATGCCGACCGTGTGCTTGAAGGCGTTGCTGAACGCACTCTCCGAGGTGTAGCCGACGGACCGGGCGAGGGCCGCCACCGGTGTCTCCTCCTCCCGCAGGGCGCGCGCGGCCAGGCCCATCCGCCAGTCGAGGAGGTACGTCAGGGGCGGCACGCCGGCCGCCTCCCGGAAGCGCAGGGCGAAGGTGGTCCGGGACATGGCGGCGGCCCGGGCCAGTTCCTCCAGCTGCCGGGGGCGCGACGGGTCACCGTGCATCAGGCGCAGCGCCGGGGCGAGCCGCTCGTCGGCGAGGGCCCGCAGCCAGTCGGCCGGAAGAACGCCGGCATCGGTGAGGCAGACGCGCAGCACCTGGACGAACACCGGCCGTACGAGCCCTTCGCCGCCTACGGCCAGTCGAAGACCGCCAACGCCCTGTTCGCGGTCGAGCTGGACCGCCGCGGGCGGGCCCAGAGCATCCGGGCGTTCGCCGTGCACCCGGGCATGATCATCGACACCCGGTCTCGCCAAGCACATCTCCGAGGACGTGATCCGAGCTGCCGGTGCTCTCGACGAGGAGGGCCGCCCCGTACGGGACCCCTCCCGGCAGTTCAAGACGATTCCGCAGGGTGCGGCCACCAGCGTGTGGTGCGCGACCAGCCCGCAGCTCGACGGCCTTGGCGGGGTCTACTGCGAGAACTGCTGCATCAGCCGGCTGGTGGCCGAGGCCGACGAGGCGGCCTGGCGGGCCGGCTCGGAGACGACCGGCGTGCTCGGGTACGCGGTCGACCCAGAGGCGGCCGCCCGCCTCTGGGAGGACAGCGAACGTCTTACGGCTTGATCGCTGCGATGACCGCGTCGATCCGTGCCAGCTCGTCCGCGTCGAAGTCCAGGTTGCGGATCGCCGCGACGCTGTCCTCCACCTGCTGCGGGCTGCTCGCGCCGACCAGGGCCGACGTCACACGGCCGCCCCGCAGCACCCAGGCCAGCGCCATCTGGGCCAGCGACTGGCCGCGGGACTTGGCGATGTCGTCCAGCTCGCGCAGCTGCCCCACCAGGTCCTCGGTGACCGCGTCGGCGTTGAGGAACGGGCTGTCGCTCGCGGCGCGCGACCCCTCCGGGATCCCGTCGAGGTAGCGGGAGGTCAGCAGCCCCTGCTCCAGCGGCGAGAAGACGATGGAGCCGACCTGGAGCTCGTCCAGGGTGTCGAGGAGTCCGTCCTCGGGACGGCGGTCCAGCATCGAGTAGCGCGGCTGGTGGATCAGCAGCGGAGTGCCCAGTTCGCCGAGGATCCGGGCCGCCTCCCGGGTCTGCTCCGGCGAGTAGTTGGAGACGCCAACGTAGAGTGCCTTGCCCTGCTGTACCGCCGAGTGCAGGGCGCCCATCGTCTCCTCCAGCGGAGTGTCCGGGTCCGGACGGTGCGAGTAGAAGATGTCGACGTAGTCCAGGCCCATCCGCTTCAGGCTCTGGTCGAGCGACGACAGCAGGTACTTGCGGGAGCCCCATTCGCCGTACGGGCCCGGCCACATGAGGTAGCCGGCCTTGGTGGAGATGACCAGCTCGTCGCGGTAGGGCGCGAAGTCCGCCCTCAGGGCGTCGCCGAAGGCGGACTCGGCGGCGCCGGGCGGCGGGCCGTAGTTGTTGGCCAGGTCGAAGTGCGTGATACCGAGGTCGAAGGCCCGGCGCAGGATCTGCCGCTGGGTCTCCACCGGACGGTCGGGGCCGAAGTTGTGCCACAGGCCGAGCGAGAGCGCGGGCAGCTTGAGCCCGCTGCGTCCGGTGCGGCGGTAGGGCATGGTCTCGTAGCGGGCGGGATCTGCCGTGTACAACGTGCACTCCAAAAGGGGTGTTTCCTGACGACGCGGTCCACTCTCGCGTGCCCGTCCGGCAGCGGTCCAACAGAGGAATCGGATGGGATTCAGCGTCTACGCTTCTCAATCATGGAATTGCGCCATCTCCAGCACTTCGTCGCGGTCGCCGAGGACCGGCACTTCACCCGGGCAGCGGAACGGCTGATGGTGTCGCAGTCGGGGCTGTCCGCCTCGGTCCGCGCCCTGGAGCGGGAGCTGCAGGCCCCGCTGTTCGTGCGCACCACACGTAGCGTCACGCTCACCGAGGCCGGGCGCGCCCTGCTGGCAGAGGCCGAGCGCATCCTGGCCCAGGTGCGTGCGGCCCGGGAGGCAGTGGCCGCCGTCCAGGGCGTGCTGCGCGGCACGCTGTCACTGGGCACCGAGCAGTGCATCGCCGGCGTGGACGTCGCCAGGCTGCTCGCCCGGTTCCGCCGGCGGCATCCCGACGTGGAGATCCGGCTGCGGCAGACGGGGTCGGGCGCGCTGGCCGAGGAGGTCACTGCCGGGCGGCTCGATCTGGCCTTCACCTACCGGACCGAGGCGGACACGGAGCAGCTCCGCTCCGTGTCGCTGACCAGCGAGCCGATGACGGTGCTGTGCCACCCCGCTCATCGCCTCGCCACGGCCGCCGCCGCGCTGACGCCGGAAGACATCGGCGACGAGGTCTTCGTCGACTTCCACCCGGACTGGGGGCCGCGCCGCACGACCGATGCCGCCTTCGCCGCCGCAGGCGTCGGCCGTACCGTCGCGCTGGAGGTCAACGATGTGCACAGCCTCCTCGACCTGGTCGACGAGAACCTCGGCATCGCCGCCGTACCGCGGCATTTCCGGCACAAGCGGGAGTCGCTCACCGCCCTTCCGCTGAAGGGCACCGGTGAAAGGGTGTACGAGACCGTCGCCCTGCTGCCGCCGCCGCAGGCCACGAGTCCTGCGGCCCGGGCGCTGATGGCGCTGCTGAAGGAGGACTGACGGCCCTGCCGGCGACCGGGACGCGCGGGGGACGGCGATGCGCGATGGTGGTCCCATGCATGCCAAGGACATTCTCATCGACGCGTACAGCCGCATCCAGGAAGAAGTCCATGCCGCCGTCGGCGGGCTGGGTCCGGACGAGATCAACGCCCTGCCCACCGCGGAGACCAACTCCATCGCGTGGCTCGTCTGGCATCTGACCCGGGTGCAGGACGACCACATCGCCGACGCCGCCGGCCTCGACCAGGTCTGGCTGTCACAGGGCTGGGAGAAGCGCTTCGGGCTCGATCTGCCCCGCCGGGACACGGGGTACGGCCACCGCCCGCAGAAGGTCGCCAAGGTGCGAGTGGAGTCGGGCGACCTGCTCACCGGCTACTACGACGCCGTGCACGAGCAGACGCTCGGCTTTGTGCGGGGGCTGGCCGCCAAGGACTTCGAACGCATCGTGGACGAGCGCTGGGACCCGCCGGTCAGCCTGGGCGTACGGCTGGTCAGCGTCCTGTCCGACGATCTGCAGCACGTCGGACAGGCCGCCTATGTACGAGGGCTGCTTCAGAGCGCGGTCTCGTAGCCGGGCAGGATCACGTCCCGGATCAGGGCACTCCGCTCGTCGAACGGGATGAACGCGCTCTTGACCGCGTTCACCGTGACGGTGCGCAGGTCCTCCACCGTCCAGCCCGCCTCCTCGACCAGCAGGGACATCTCGCGGGTCATCGTCGTACCCGAGACCAGCCGGTTGTCGGTGTTGAGGGTGACCCGGAAGCCCAGGTCCTTCAGGGCCGTGATGGGGTGCTCGGCGACCGAGGTGGCGGCACCCGTCTGGAGGTTGGAGGTCGGGCACATCTCCAGGGCGATACGGCGGTCGCGCACCCAGCCCGCGAGCCGGCCGAGCTTGCCGTCGACGATGTCCTCGGTGATGCGCACACCGTGGCCGATGCGCTGGGCGCCGCAGACCTGAAGGGCCTGGTGGATGCTGGGCAGACCGTGCGCCTCACCGGCGTGGATCGTGAAGGGCACGCTCTCGCGGCGCAGGTGCTCGAAGGCGGCCAGATGGTCGGCGGGCGGGAAGCCGTCCTCGGCGCCGGCGATGTCGAAGCCGACGACACCGGCGTCGCGGAAGGCCACCGCGAGGTCGGCGATCTCCCGGCTGCGGTCGAACATGCGCATCCCGCACAGCAGGGTGCCGACCCGCACCGGGGTGCCCGCGGCAGCCGCCTTCGCCATGCCCGCCGCAAGACCCTCCTGCACGGTCTCGACGACCTCGGGCAGGGTGAGGCCGCCCTTCAGCATCAGCTCGGGGGCGTAGCGCACCTCGCCGTAGACGACGCCGTCCTCGGCGAGGTCGAGGACGTACTCCTCGGCGGTGCGCAGCAGGCCCTCGCGGGTCTGCATCACGGCGAGGGTGTGCTCGAAGGTGGCTATGTAGCGCACGAGGTCGCCGGAGTTGGCGGCCTCGTAATACCAGTCGGCGAGGGCCTGCGGGTCGGTGGTGGGCAGGGTGTGGCCGACCGTCTCCGCGAGTTCCACGAGAGTGGCGGGGCGCAGACCGCCGTCGAGGTGGTCGTGCAGCACGGCCTTGGGCAGGCGGCGGAGGGTGTCGGTGTCGATGCGCGGGGCGGTCATGTGCGGTGGTTCCTCGGCAGGTGGTTCTGAGAGCGGATCGTTGTGGAGTGGGGCTGCTCGGCCTACTCGGCGGGCTGGAGCAGGTCCCAGCGGTTGCCGTACAGGTCCTGGAAGACGGCGACGGTGCCGTACGGCTCGTGCCGCGGTTCCTCCAGGAAGGTCACGCCGGCGGTGGTCATCCGGGCGTGGTCACGGGCGAAGTCGTCGGTGTGCAGGAAGAAGCCGACGCGCCCGCCGGTCTGGTCGCCGACCCGGCCGCGCTGGGCCTCGTCCTTGGCGCGGGCGAGCAGCAGCCCGGTGCCCGGGCCGGCGGTACCGGGCTCGACGACGACCCACCGGGAGCCGTCCAGCCGCGGTTCGTCGGCCGCGAGCCGGAACCCCAGGGCCTCGGTGTAGAAGCGGATCGCCTCGTCGTAGTCGTCGACGACAAGGGTGACCAGGGCGATGCGTCTCATCGGGCCTTCCGGTAGGTGAAGCGTTATACGTAACACGTAGCGTACGGCATCCCGTCAAGCGAACTGCCGTGCGATGCATTGCACCAGCTTCCCCGGACGACGCCACCGTCCGGCGTCGTCCCGGACCGCGCGGAGCTCCGGGCCGCTCAGCGCCCCTCTCCGGGCCGCTCAGTACCCCTCTTCGCCCTGGGCGATCTCGACCTCGTGATGGAAGCCGATGACTCCGGTCGCCGACGCGCCGACGGAGAGGGTGGCGCAGGCGAGCAGGAGGGCGGCGATCCAGGGGGCCGCCCGGTGCGGGGCGCGCGGTGCCGCGAGCAGGGCGGCGACCCGCTGCGGCACCGGTCCCGTGGTCGCTGCGGGCGCGAACGACGGCCGCTCCTCG